>NZ_JAGSOZ010000005.1:0-271083 GCF_019204055.1 Photobacterium sp. WH24
ACTGTATCATTGTCGAGTGCCCACACAGATTGCATGGTCAAATTGTTAAAGAGCGTCTGACATGGCCTTGGCTGTAAGCGCCGTTCTCCGTGTCAGTGAGGCGGCATTATAGAGAGTTCGCGCACCTTGGCAAGCATAAAATCACAAATAAATTTCAACAGGTCATATTTCGAACAAACCCTGCGCTTAAGAGCAAAAAACAGCCAACACAAGCCAAAAAATACAGAAAAGCCTGCTATCGAGCAGGCTTTTCTTACTTTACGATTTTATTGGCTGGCAGAAATATGCTCATCCTTAGCTGCCAGCACTATTGGCTTATCAACGGTTAATTGCCCGGAAAGGATATCCTGCGCCAATGGGTTTTCAATGTATTGCTGGATTGCTCGTTTCAGCGGACGAGCACCATATACAGGATCAAAACCTGCGCTTGCAATTAATTCCAACGCAGAATCTTCTACTTTCAGTTCAAAGCCTTTTTCTTCCAGTCGCTCGCTCAGACGACCAATCTGAATTCGGGCGATATCTTTGATGTGTTTATCACCCAGAGGATGGAACACAACGGTTTCATCGACACGGTTAATGAACTCAGGGCGGAAGTGATGGCCCACGACGTCCATAACCAGATGTTTGATACCGGCATAATCAAGCTCACCAAAATGCTCCTGAATACGATCAGAACCCAGATTCGATGTCATGATGATGACGCTGTTACGGAAATCGACCGTTCTGCCCTGCCCATCAGTAAGGCGACCATCATCGAGCACTTGCAGCAGAATGTTAAACACGTCTGGATGCGCCTTTTCTACTTCATCCAGCAGAATGACGGAATAAGGACGCCGGCGAACCGCTTCAGTCAGGTATCCGCCCTCTTCATAGCCAACATAACCCGGAGGTGCACCAACAAGCCGGGCGACGGAGTGTTTCTCCATGAACTCTGACATATCAATACGCACCATGGCGTCATCACTGTCAAACATGAAGTTGGCCAGCGCTTTGCACAGTTCTGTTTTACCGACCCCTGTCGGACCCAGGAACAGGAATGATCCGATAGGCCGGTTTGGATCAGATAATCCTGCCCGGCTGCGGCGAATAGCATTCGCCACTGAATTAACAGCTTCGTCCTGGCCTATGACCCGCTGATGCAGCGCTTCTTCCATCCGCAGCAACTTATCGCGTTCGCCTTCCAGCATCCGGGATACCGGAATACCGGTCTGACGTGACAGCACTTCGGCAATCTCAGCATCTGTGACGCGGTTTTTCAGCAGACTCATTTCCTGCATTTCTGCCTGGGCAGCCAGATCCAGTTGTTTCTCCAGTTCAGGTATCTTGCCGTATTGCAGCTCAGACATACGATTCAGATCCCCCGCACGCCGGGCAATCTCCATGTCGGTTCTCGCCTGTTCCAGCTCCGCTTTAATATGCTGAGTGCCAGACAACGCTGCTTTTTCTGCTTTCCAGACTTCTTCCAGTTCAGCGTACTCGTTCTCTTTGCCTTCCAGCTCTTCACTTAACACGGCCAGACGTTTCTGGCTGGCGTCGTCACTTTCTTTCGACAGCGCCTGTTGCTCAATTTTCAGCTGAATGATTCGGCGCTCAAGGCGATCCAGAGATTCCGGCTTCGAATCAATTTGCATACGGATACTGGAAGCGGCCTCATCGATAAGGTCAATCGCCTTATCTGGCAACTGGCGATCAGAGATATACCGGTGCGACAAGCTAGCCGCCGCGACAATCGCCGGATCGGTAATTTCTACATGATGATGCAGCGCATAACGCTCTTTCAGGCCACGTAAAATCGCGATGGTATCTTCAACATTCGGCTCTTCCACCAGCACTTTCTGGAAACGGCGCTCCAGCGCAGCATCCTTTTCTATAAACTGACGGTACTCGTCCAGTGTTGTTGCCCCGACACAATGAAGTTCACCGCGGGCCAACGCAGGTTTAAGCATGTTACCCGCATCCATGGCACCTTCACCTTTACCGGCACCAACCATGGTATGCAGCTCATCAATAAAGAGGATGACACTGCCCTCTTCCTGAGCCAGTTCGTTCAATACTGCTTTGAGGCGCTCTTCAAACTCGCCACGGTATTTAGCACCAGCAATCAATGCGCCCATATCCAAGGACAGCACACGCTTATTGCGCAGCCCTTCAGGCACTTCACCATTGACAATACGCTGGGCAAGACCTTCGACAATCGCCGTTTTACCCACCCCCGGCTCACCGATAAGGACCGGATTGTTCTTTGTGCGGCGCTGCAAGACCTGAATAGTACGGCGGATTTCTTCATCGCGACCGATCACGGGATCCAGCTTGCCTTGCTCAGCGCGCTCGGTCAGATCTATGGTGAACTTTTCCAGCGCCTGACGATTTTCTTCGGCATTGGGATCATCGACTTTCTGACCACCGCGGATTTTCTCAATCGCCTGTTCAACTTTTTCAGCACTCAAACCAAACTTACGCAATAGCTCGCCCAGCGGGCCTTTGTCGTCCACCGCAGCCAGAATAAACAGCTCGGAAGAGATGTATTTATCTTTGCGTTTCTGAGCCAGCTTATCGCACATGTTAAACAGCACGCCCATACCATGGGACAACTGCACATCGCCGCCGATACCGCTGACTTTGGGTAAACGGTCGAGCTGTTCAGACAAACTGGAACGCAATTGGGTAATATCTACATTCAGCAGAGTCAGCAGCGGCCGCGTGGTACTGCTGTCCTGATTCATCAGTGCCATCATCAAATGCACAGGTTCGATATACTGATGGTCTCGTCCTAAAGCCAGCGACTGAGCATCAGAAATCGCTAATTGAAATTTGCTTGTAAACCGGTCAAGACGCATAAGTCCTCCACTCTAGATATGACCTTGTCATTATCTTGGTATATGGTTGCGCGCCTTGTGCTTTTCAAGCATAAATTGTGGGGATATCAGCAAGCGGCTCAAGGCCGCTGCATTGAAAGAGAGTAAGACAGAGGTTTATTTTTCCAGCCAGATTAAACTGGCCTGACGTCCGGTTACACCATCCCGGCGATAAGAAAAGAAACGGGAAGCGTCGCTGACAGTACACTCACTGCCACCGAAAACCTGAGTCACGCCCTGACGATGTAAACGCAATCGGGCCAACTGATAGATATCCGCCAGCCATTTTTCACCTTTTGGCTGGAATGCAGATTCCGCCGCCGGATCATCGGCCAGAAATTGCTCCCTGACTTCCCCGCCGACCTCAAAGGCTTGCGGCCCAATGGCCGGTCCCAGCCAGGCCAGTAATTGATCCGGTGCTTGAGCAAAACAAGTCACCGTTTGTTCAATAATACCGTCAGCCAAACCTCGCCATCCGGCATGCACGGCTCCCACTTGAGTGCCCTGACGATCGCACAGCAATACAGGTAAGCAATCTGCTGTCATCACAGTACAGGCTAATCCCAGCTGCCGGGTAATACTGGCATCCGCATGGGGAATACCCACTAGCGGCTCATGCAGTGCCTGTACTATTGTGCTGTGGGTCTGCGACAACCAGGCAGGCGCATGCGCCAAACCCAGTTGTTGCTGCAGCCACTGACGATTATGTGACACAGCCGCCGGCGTATCGCCCACATGGTCCCCCAGATTGAGGCCAGCATAGACCCCCTGACTGATACCCCCGAAACGGGTGGTACTGATGGCTTTGACATTCGCAGGCGCTGGCCAGTCTGGGGTAATCAACATATCAGTAATCATCCTCTGGATGGTCAAGCTTGTCCTGACGCAGAGTCTCGACTAAAGCCACCATATCTTTCGGTGTCTCAGCATGCCATTCCATCAACTCACCGGTAATCGGGTGATCAAGCCGCAGCATACGAGCATGCAGAGCCTGACGATCAAAGGCACGAAGCGCGAGAATCACCTCCTGAGAGGCATTGCGTGGCGGGCGTGGGCGACCACCGTACAGAGTATCCCCCACCAAAGGGTGCGAAAGATACGCCATGTGAACACGAATCTGGTGGGTACGCCCTGTTTCCAGACGCAGCACCAGACTGGTGTGCTCACGAAAGTGCTCAGCGACACGATAATGTGTGATAGCCGGTTTGCCCAACTCATGTACCGCCATTGAAGTGCGCTTGGTAGAGTGACGGCCAATCGGCTTTTCAACCACACCACCACCGGTCATTTTGCCCATAGCAACCGCTTCATATTCACGAGTGATTTTGCGTTTTTGCAGCGCGCGAACCAGTCGGGTCTGAGCCTGAATCGTTTTCGCCACTACCATCAGACCCGTCGTGTCTTTATCAAGACGGTGCACAATACCGGCTCGCGGCACTTCGGCAAGAGACGGGCAGTGATGTAACAGTGCATTGAGCACAGTACCGTCCGGCGTGCCTGCACCCGGGTGAACCACAAAATCACGTGGCTTGTTAATCACCAGCAGATGCTCGTCTTCATAAACAATGTTGAGCGGAATGTCTTGCGCAATCCAGCGCTCCTCATCTTCAATCTCAGCCACAACTGTGAGCTTTTCACCGCCCATCATTTTAAGACGGGGTTTAGTCACCACTGCGCCATTGACGCAGACGCTGCCATTGAGAATCCAGTCTTTAATCCGCGAACGGGAATAATCGGAAAACAGTTCAGCCAGAGCCTGATCAAGACGTTGACCAAGCTGGCTATCGTTTACTATGTTGCTTAACTCTATTTGCTGTGCCATAAAGAACTTTTTCAAAAAGCGTGAGACTAAAGCCTAAACGCTGCGTAAAATGACAGATATTAGTTGTCATTGTATCTGTTAACGGCGCTGACCGTAATGGATCACAGAAATAAATTATGACCAAGGAAACTGACGCCGCAATGAAACGCCTGATAATCACGACATTTCTTGCCGCCGCTATTGTGTCTGGTTGCTCCAGTACAGAGGAAGTGGTACCGGATATTCCGCCTTCTGAGCTGTACGGCAGTGCTCAGCAAGCCTTACAAAGTGGTAGCTGGGTAACAGCCATTGAACGATTAGAAGCACTGGATTCACGTTATCCGTTCGGCGCTTATTCGGAGCAGGTGCAGCTTGATCTGATTTACGCTTATTACAAGAACGATGATTTGGCCCTCGGCGAAGCAACCATAGACCGCTTTACCCGATTGAACCCGACCCATGAAAAAGCAGACTGGGTGCTCTATATGCGTGGCCTGACGCACATGGCCCAGGATCGTTCTTTCATGCACGATGTGTTTGATATTGATCGCCACGACAGGGATCCGGAACCGGCTCGCCAGGCCTTTCGTGACTTTAAGCGCCTGCTGGATCGCTACCCGGCCAGCCAGTATGCCGCAGATGCCAAAGCAAGACTGGTTTACCTGAAAAACCGTCTGGCCAATTATGAGTTAGCCGCTGCCGACTTTTATATCCGCCGTGAAGCCTGGGTGGCCGCTGTGAACCGCTGCCAGCAAATTCAGCGTCTGTATCCGGATACTGAAGCAGCCCGTCAATCGCTGCCGCTGATGCAAACCGCGTATGAAAAACTTGGCCTGGAAACGCCAGCCGAACATGCTCAGCGACTGATTGATCTCAATCCGGTTTGATCCTAAGACAGATAAAACGACAAACGGCAGCCATCTGGCTGCCGTTTTTTATTCTCGCAGATGACTGCACTCAATCTAATTTCAGTGGGTCCTGATCATTCATGGCGAAACGCTCAGCTTCAGGCCGAAAAACACCCCTGAGCAGCACTGGCCGCCAGTCATCAACTCACTCCATACTGCCGCATTCATAATGCCCTCGACAAGGGGTTTTTAGTCATTTTCTTGTCACAAAGCAGAACAAGTCACAGAAATAAATTGGTGAATTATTTTACTTATCAAAGTTGATCCAGATCACTTTATTCACGCTTGAGAAGAGTAATCTGAAGTTAACCCACCAAGGGGTAGCAAAACAGGAGAGAGACTATGCAAGTAGAAGTCACAGGCAAAAACATTGATGTCACCCCTGCTATCCGTGAGCGCATTGAAGAGAAATTCAGTAAGTTAGAGCGCTTTCAAGTCCCGCTGATCGGCAAACATGCTGTTATCAGCCAAGAACCTAACCGGCACTTCAAGGTGGAAGCAACAGCCGGCATTCCAGGGGGGAACATTGTGGCATCCTCTGAACAGGAAAACATGTACGCCGCCATTAAAGACATGTATCAGAAACTGGAGCGACAGCTGAGCAAGCAATCACACAAATCGGAAGCCCGTCGAGCCAGTCACAGCCAGAAGCCTGTATTGACTGAAGCCGAAATCGCAGAAGAAGAAGACTTCGAAGCCTGAACCCTTCCTATCAAGCCCTGCCGCATGGCGGGGCTTTTTATTCTTGACAAGATCACCGACTCGCCATAGGGTGATTCCTAGACAATATTTAGCCAGCATATTCACGAGACTGACTGACACATGATTCAATACGCACTGTTTTTCTTTCACTTCTTTTTTCGCTCACCTTAAGTGGGGGCTATCGTTACGCAAGAAAGCAGCGAAAGACGAACAGCAAGCCTCCCAATCGGGGGGCTTTTTTGTAAGCATAACTATAAAATACGCACAGACAGGAAACCAGAATGACCAAAAGCTATCACTCACTGGACGAGATCCGAACCCATGTCACTCGGATAGACAATGAAATTCTGGCACTACTGGCAGAACGGCGTCAGCTGAGCCTGGAAGTCGCCAAAAGCAAAATCAAAACCACCAAACCTGTCAGGGATCAGGAAAGAGAGCAAGCACTGTTACTGAGACTGATTGATCAAGGCAACCAACACCAACTGGATGCCAACTATGTCACTCAGATCTTTCATACCATTATTGAAGACTCAGTGCTTTTCCAGCAGGCTTATCTGCAAAAACTAACCAATCCTGACAGCCTTCAGCCTGTGGTTCGCGTGTCTTTTCTGGGTGCCAAAGGATCGTATTCCAACCTGGCCAGCCGTCAGTACTTCAGCCGGAAGCAAACCAAACTGGTTGAGATGAGCTGTTCCAATTTCCGTGATGTGGTCAATGTGGTAGAAACCGGTCAGGCTGACTACGGTGTCCTGCCGATTGAAAACACCAGCTCAGGTTCGATTAACGAAGTTTACGATTTGCTGCAGCACACCAGTCTGTCGATTGTGGGCGAAATTACCCAGCCGATTGAACACTGTCTGCTGACAGCCGTTCCGACCTCGCTGGATAAAATTGATACCCTGTATTCCCATCCGCAACCCCACCAGCAATGCAGTGAGTACCTTCGCACTATGGGCGACATCAGGCAGGAATATACATCCAGCACTGCCGATGCCATGCAGCAGGTCGCCGAACTCAAACAGCCGAATGTCGCCGCCATTGGCAATGCGTCCAGCGGTGAGCTGTATGGCTTAACCCCGCTGAAAACCGGTATTGCCAACCAGCAGGAAAACTTTACCCGTTTTATTGTCGTTGCCCGTAAAGCTGTCGATGTCACGCCGCTGATCCCGGCCAAGACCACACTCATCATGTCGACCGGCCAGAAACCCGGCTCACTGGTTGAATGCCTGCTGGTTCTGCGCAATCTCAACATCAATATGGCGAAACTGGAGTCACGACCCGTGATCGGCAATCCATGGGAAGAAATGTTCTATGTCGATGTTGAAACGAATTTGAAGTCCGAGGCCATGCAGCAAGCTCTCGAAGAACTGACACGACTGACAAAATTTATCAAGGTGTTAGGCTGTTATCCCAGCGAAAACGTCAAACCGACCGAAGTCGATTATCTGGAAGAATAAACACAGCAAGGCCAGCAAAAGCTGGCCTTCTTTTTATATTAACAGCAACGATTATGCAGACAAAAACGAAGCGAATTAACCTCTGTGAGTCGCATCGTTCGCCTGCCGTAACAACGACTGGCTTTCTTTCAAAAAGCGTCCGGCGTAGTCACCAAACCAGCTTTCCACCTGATCAAATGCCTGCTTGAACGCGGCTTTATCTTTGTTTTCCAGAATAGCGATAGCATCACCAAAGCGCTGGTGAAAACGCTTAATCATGGCCAGATTTTGCGGCGAAGACATGATGATATCCGCATAGAGCTGCCCGTCCTGTGCAAACAGCCGCCCGACCATCGCCAGTTCCAGGCGGTAAATCGGTGAGCTGAGCGACAACAGCTGATCAAGACGCGGATCTTCTTCGGCCAGGTGAACACCATACACAAACGACGTGAAATGCCGCAGTGCCTGAATCAGGGTCATCCCCTGATCATGTTCGATAGCACTGATCCTGTTCAGGCTTGCTCCCCAGATCTGGATCTGCTCCAGCAGCCACTGGTAGCTTTCCGGGTTACGGCCGTCACAGTAAACCACCACTTGTTTAGCCAGGCTGCTGATATCCGGTCCGAACATGGGATGCAGCCCCACTACAGGTCCCTGATGCGCTTCCAGCATTGTCTGAACAGGTCCGCTCTTAATCGAAGTCAGATCAGCCAGAATGCAATCATCCGGCAGCTTAGGCAGACGGCGGATCACCTGTTCGGTCAGATGAATCGGTACGGTCACCACAACCATGCCGGCATCTTTTAGCAATTCATCCGCTTTGTCCCAATCCTGACTACCCAGGGTACGTACCTGATAACCCGACAGCTCAAACAGACGACAGAACAGACGGCCCAACTGACCATGACCACCAACGACAACGATCGGACGCAATTCAGGCTTCAGACATTTAAAACCTGAATCATTTTCACTGGCATAAGATTCACGCATGGTGCGGCGCAGAATATCTTCAATCAGATCGGGCGGTACGCCCTGATCTGCCGCTTCCTGTCGCCGTGATGCCAGCATGGCAGCTTCACGATCCGGGGCATAAATCGGCAGACCGTGCTGGCTTTTTACATGGCCGACTTCTTCGACCAAAGCCAGACGGCGCGCCAACAGCGCAACCATCTGCTTATCGACTTCATCAATTTGATCTCGTAGTGTGCTCAGTTCCGCAACCATTCGACTCTTATTCCATTATTTAATACGTTGTTGTAGGAAAGGGGTTAATTCCTGACGAGCGCGGCGCAGCAGGCTTTCGGTATCTTCCCAGTTAATACAGGCGTCTGTGATAGAGACGCCGTACGCCATTTCGCTGCGATCCAGATCAGCACTCTGATTGCCGCCGTTGAGATGGCTTTCCAGCATCAGGCCAATGACGGAATGATTCCCTTCCCGGATCTGATGGATCACATCTTCGGCAACCAGTGGCTGACGGCGGTAATCCTTGCGAGAGTTGGCATGGGAACAGTCTACCATTAAGGCCGGGTTGAGACCCGCCGACTCCATCTCAGTTTCGCATTCGGAAACCGACACTGAATCGTAGTTGGTCTGCTTACCACCACGAAGAATAACATGGCCATCCGGGTTGCCCTGAGTGTTCAGCAAAGCCACCTGACCTTCCCGGTTAATCCCCATGAAACGGTGGCCGGAAGCGGCCGCCTGCATGGCATTGATGGCTGTTCCCAGGCTGCCATCGGTGCCATTTTTGAAACCAACCGGCATAGAAAGACCGCTGGCCATTTCACGGTGGGTCTGCGACTCAGTGGTGCGCGCGCCAATGGCTGCCCAGCTGAACAAATCGCCTATGTATTGCGGGCTGATAGGATCCAGCGCTTCTGTTGCCAGAGGAATACCCATTTCCACCAGATCGATCAGTAACTGGCGTGCTATATGTAACCCTTCTTCAATCTCGAAAGTGCCATCCAGATGCGGGTCGTTAATCAAGCCCTTCCAACCGACAGTCGTCCGCGGTTTTTCAAAGTACACTCGCATGACAAGGTACAGCTGATCGTCAACTTCAGCAGCCAGTTCTTTAAATCGGCGGGCATAATCTTTTGCCGCTTCGACGTCATGAATAGAACAAGGGCCGCAGACAACCAGTAAACGGTGATCCCGCTTATGGATAATGTCGGCTACGGTTTTACGCGATTGTTCGATGAAAGACAGCGCTGATTCACTGACAGGCAATTTATCTTTTAACTGTTGCGGCGTAATAAGGACTTGTTCATCCTGAATATGGACATTATTCAACACATCTTTCTGCATAGGGCCATCCTGATCTTGCCACACCTGGGCGTAAAGTTTTAGTTACAACAGGATTCCCCCTGTCAATACACAGACAATAACAACTGGATTTTTATGGGGCAATAGCCTGTAAAGAAAAAATACCATTCGTAAATAATTATTTACACTCACGTATATTATTGCCTTTCATGCAAAGACAGCTACCATAAACATCCATTTAGCTTATTCCGATACCGCCATGGAACTCATCCTGTCTCTGCTGCAACAGCTTAGTGTTTACCTGGTTTTGGCTTACCTGTTAAGCAAGACACCGCTGTTTATGCCTATTACTACGGTATCTGGCCGTTTATCACAACGTTTTGCCTGCTATGTGCTGTTTTCTCTTTTCTGTATTTTAGGCACTTATTTTGGACTCCACATAGAAGATGCCATTGCCAATACCCGGGCAATCGGTGCTGTCATGGGAGGGCTGCTGGGCGGCCCGGTGGTCGGCTTTGCCGTAGGTTTGACCGGCGGTATGCACCGCTACAGCATGGGCGGATTTACTGATGTCGCCTGTGCCATCTCCACCACGGTTGAAGGGCTGATCGGCGGCATCATGCACAGCTATTTTGTCCGCCGCAGTAACTTTGATGCGATTTTCCGGCCGCTGACAGTGTTCGCCATTACCCTGGTTGCGGAGATCCTGCAGATGCTGATCATCCTGGCGGTGGCCGAGCCTTTTGATAAAGCCTACAGCCTGGTCAGTGCCATTGCCCTGCCTATGGTCATCGCCAACTCAGTGGGCGCCGCCCTGTTCATGAGCATTATCCGCGATAAAAAAACCATTTATGAAAAATACTCCGCCGCGTTTTCCAGCCGGGCACTGAAAATAGCCCAGCGATCTGTGGGAATACTCAGCCAGGGGTTTAATCAGGAAAACTCCAAACAGATCGCCCGTATCGTTTACGAAGAAACCGGGGTCGGTGCGGTTTCTATTACAGACAGAGACAAGATTCTTGCCTTCATTGGTATCGGAGATGATCACCATCTGCCTGGCACTCCGATTTCATCCAAGCATACTAAGCAGGCCATAGACAACTGCGAGCTGGTCTATGCCGACGGTTATGAAGTGCCCTACTGCTGCTCACTCTACGACAAGTGCAAATTAGGCTCTGCGCTGGTGATCCCCTTAATTGGCGGCAACCATGAGGTGATAGGTACCATTAAACTCTATGAGCCCAAGCATAAGCTGTTTTCCACCATCAATCTGACGCTGGGAGAAGGCATTGCCAAGCTCTTGTCAAACCAGATCCTGACAGGGCGCTATAACCGCCAGCAAACCCTGCTGACTCAGGCAGAACTGCGCCTGTTGCAGGCACAGGTGAATCCGCACTTTCTGTTCAATGCGCTGAACACTATCAATGCGGTTATCCGCCGTGATCCTGATAAAGCCAGGCAGCTGATTCAGCATTTGTCACAGTTTTTCCGTCGCAATCTGAAACAGAATATAGAAACTGTCACCCTGGAAGAAGAATTGCAGCACGTGCATGCCTATCTGGAAATTGAACGTGCCCGGTTTGCCGACCGGCTGCAGGTTGAAGTCAACATTGATGATGCATTATTGAATATCACTATTCCGACGTTTACGCTGCAGCCATTGGTGGAAAATGCCATCAAGCATGGTACGTCTAATTTGCTGGCAAGCGGTAAACTGACGATCAACGCGTGTCAGAATGATGAGCGTATTGTGTTAGAAGTCCGCGATAATGCAGGCTTGTATCAGCCCGTTGGCGAAGAGAGCGGTCTGGGCATGAAAATTGTCGATAAACGATTGAAAAACCGCTATGGCAAAGAATACGGCCTGCAGATGAGCTGGGAAGCCAATCAATGGACACTGGCCACCATTACGCTGCCAAAGGAGAACGGACAACCATGATCAAGGCGCTTGTCATAGACGATGAACCCTATGCCCGTGAGGAGCTGATTGAGCTGCTGCATGACAGCGGCGACATCGAAATCATAGGCAGCGGTGCCAACGCTATCGAAGGGTTGAAGATGATTAATCTGCTCAAGCCCGAAGTGGTGTTTCTGGATATCCAGATGCCGCAAATCACAGGAATCGAACTGCTGAGCATGCTGGATCCGGACACCATGCCCAAAATTGTTTTTGTGACGGCGTATGACGACTACGCCATCAAAGCGTTTGAAGATAATGCCTTTGATTACCTGTTAAAACCGGTTGAACCCGCAAGGCTCGACAAAACCCTGGCCAAGCTGAAGCGTGAGCTGCGCCAGCCTGATTACACCCCTTTGATCAGCGAAATGCTCGAACTTATTCCGTGCAGTGGTCATAACCGCATCTTGCTGCTCAGCCCGGCAGATATCGAACTGGCGCATTCTGATTTATCGGGTGTGCACATAGTCACCAAAGACACTAAGGCAACCACACAACTGACCCTTAAAGTGCTGGAAGAAAAAACCCCGCTCATCCGCTGCCATCGCCAGTATCTGGTCCACCCGCAGGCGATTCGTGAGATCAAACTGCTGGATAACGGATTGGCAGAAATCACAACCCAGCATGGTCAGCAGGTTCCGGTCAGCCGGCGTTACCTGAAAGAAATCAAAGATCGCTACGGGCTGAGCTGACCAATAATCAGGGGCAGTTGCATTTCGCTCTGCCTGCTCCTCGCTTTATCCGCTCAACAATGACCACTTTAGCGCCTGACCACTCAAGTTCACAGACAACCGCTCAGTCCCAGTTGCCGCCACTCAACCTCTTTATCGACCACTCAATAACGTCATACCGCCACTCAGCCTTTTAGGCCGTGTGTCTTTGCCGCAACCGGTTAAGATGCAAGCCTTGATAAAAGATTTAATAACCCTACAACCTACCTACACTGAGAGAGGCACAGATATGGCCTGGTTTCTGATTTGCGTGGCTGCTTTGATTGGCGGTTACTTTATTTACGGTACCTTTATTGAAAAACTTTTCGGCATTAACGAAAAGCGCCAGACACCCGCCTACACCATGCAGGACGGCGTTGACTATGTGCCGATGTCCAAGAAAAAAGTGTACCTGGTACAACTGCTGAACATTGCCGGTGTTGGCCCTATTTTTGGTCCAATCATGGGCGCACTTTACGGTCCGGCGGCCATGCTGTGGATTGTCCTGGGCTGTATCTTTGCCGGTGCCGTGCACGACTATTTCTCAGGCATGCTGTCGGTGCGTAATGGCGGCGCCTCAGTACCGACGCTGTCCGGTCGTTACCTGGGCAATGGCGCCAAACACTTTATGAACATCTTTGCCATTGTGCTGCTGCTGCTGGTCGGCGTGGTCTTTGTTTCTGCCCCGGCAGGTATGATCACCAACCTGGTCAACGAGCAAACCGACATGACGGTCTCTATGGGATCCATGGTCGCTATCATCTTTGCTTACTACATCATCGCCACCATAGTACCGGTTGATAAGATCATCGGCCGCTTCTATCCGCTGTTCGGCTTCCTGCTGATCTTCATGTCGGTTGGCCTGATCACTGCTATTGCTGTTTCCAGCGAATACACCCTGCTGGGCGACTATGAAGTCAGCCAGATGTTCACCAACATGAACCCGAATGACCTGCCATTGTGGCCAGCCCTGTTCATCACCATTGCCTGTGGCGCTATCTCTGGCTTCCACGCGACTCAGTCGCCACTGATGGCGCGTTGCATGGAAAATGAGAAAAACGGCCGCTTCATTTTCTACGGCGCCATGATAGGTGAAGGCGTGATTGCTTTGATCTGGTGTGCGCTGGCACTGTCTTTCTTCGGCTCGGTGGAAAACCTGTCTGATGCAGTGGCCAACGGTGGCCCGGGTAACGTGGTTTACAGCGCATCCTTTGGCTTGCTGGGCGTTGTCGGCGGTGTGGTCGCCTTCCTGGGTGTCGTGATTCTGCCAATTACCTCCGGTGATACAGCGTTCCGTTCTAGCCGCCTGATTCTGGCTGAATACTTCAACATGGAGCAAAAGAGTCTGCGTAACCGCCTGCTGATGGCTGTTCCTCTGTTTGTTATCGGTGGCATTTTGACTCAGGTCGACTTCGGGATTATCTGGCGTTACTTCGGATTTGCTAACCAGACCACAGCTGTCATGATGCTGTGGACAGCTTCCGCTTACCTGCTGCGCCACAACAAGCTGCATTGGGTAACCACAGTACCGGCTATTTTCATGACCACAGTCGTGATCACCTTTATTCTGAACAACAGTACACTGGGCTTCGGTCTGCCAATGATGATCTCGACTGTCATCGGCCTGATTGCGACACTTGGCATCACTGTGTATGTCATTGTGAAGTCAAAAGGTAAAGGCGATATCGATCTGGATGAAAAAGAGAACGAAGGCAAAGGCAAGCTGGAAACGGCTTAATCTTGTGCTTCTGTGAAAACCAGCCTCCGGGCTGGTTTTTTTGTCCCCCGTCTCCCGGTTCATGCTTTTTTCTTTAGCTCCCTTCCCCTGCCTGTATATACTCGACACAAATCCCGGTTCTGGAGTCATACAGTGAGCACCCTCAAAACCCGTCCCACCCAAGCCAGCGTCACCTCCTTTATAGAGGGACTCACTGACAGCCAGCAACAGAAAGACAGCCGTCAGCTATTGACACTTTTGAGCGAGCTGAGCGGTAAGGACGCGGTGCTGTGGGGAGACAGCCTGATTGGCTTTGGTACCTACTTTTACAGCAACACCGCCGCAAGCACTTCAGCTGGCCAATGATCGCCTTCTCACCCCGTAAAGGTAAACTAACGCTGTATTTCATGCTGGGCTTTGCCGCTCATCAGGATCAGCTCAGGCAACTAGGCCAACATAAGCTGGGAAAATCCTGTCTGTATATCAAACGCCTGGACGATATCGACCTGTCAGTGCTGAGAGCGATGCTGAGCCAGCATATTGAGATGATGAAGCAAAAGTACCAGTGTGAGTAAGACTGCATGACGGTACACTGCCGATCTGTGGTTACAGGTTTGTGCACAACAAAAAAAAGGCCCGCCAAATTGGCGGGCCTCTCAATACGCGTCTTTCGTGTCGCGTTCTTATTTTCTGGTCAGCTTCTCTTTGATACGAGCCGCTTTACCTGAACGCTCACGCAGGTAGTACAACTTGGCACGACGTACTGCACCGCGACGCTTAACAGTAATGCTGTCTACGATTGGAGAGTGAGCCTGGAATGCACGCTCAACACCTTCACCGTTAGAAATCTTACGAACAGTGAAAGCAGAGTGCAGACCACGGTTACGCTTGGCGATAACAACACCTTCGAACGCCTGCAGACGCTCACGGTCACCCTCTTTTACCTTAACCTGAACAACAACAGTGTCACCTGGTGCGAATTCAGGCAGGTCATTTTTCATTTGCTCTTGCTCAAGAGCTTTGATGATATTACTCATTGGTATATACCCTAGAATAAACTGATACTAAATTAACTCATGGCTTGCCGATGTTCGCGAATAAACTCCGCTAGCAAGCTCTCCTGATCGTCAGTCAGAGCTAGGTTTTCCAGGAGCTCTGGTCTTCTCAGCCAGGTACGGCCCAGCGATTGTTTCAATCGCCAGCGGCTAATGTCCTTGTGGTTACCAGACAAGAGTACCGGAGGTACGGCTTGTCCATCTAACACTTCAGGACGCGTGTAATGCGGGCAGTCCAGCAAGCCATTGGCAAAAGAATCTTCTTCTGCTGACGCAAAGTCGCCCAGAACGCCCGGTACAAACCGCACGACTGCATCAACTAAGGTCATGGCTGGCAGCTCACCACCCGTCAGCACAAAATCCCCGATAGACCATTCTTCGTCTACCTCTTGTTGGATAATGCGCTCATCTACCCCTTCATACCGACCACAGATCAGAATCAGATTCTCGTTCTGTGCCAGTTCCTCAACACCTGTCTGATCGAGCTTACGGCCCTGAGGAGAGAGGTAAATCACTTTCGCCTGGCCTTTAGCAGACGTTTTGGCAGCATGAATGGCATCGCGCAAAGGCTGCACCATCATCAGCATACCAGGTCCGCCACCATAAGGTCGGTCATCGACCGTACGGTGCTTATCGTGAGTAAAGTCGCGGGGATTCCACGTCTCTACAGTCACTAGGCCTTTTTTTACCGCCTGACCTGTTACCCCAAACTCAGTAATAGCCCGGAACATTTCAGGGAATAGGCTAATTATTCCTACCCGCATGGTTCTTTACGCTCTTACTGAAGGGTTAAAATCCAGGATCCCAGTCAACTTCGATCCGTTGAGCAGTGCGATCAATCGACTTGATGACCTGCTCATCGAGGAACGGAATTAAACGTTCCTTCTGTCCAAAAGCATCTTTAAGGTTGGCTTTAACCACTAAGACGTCATTAGAACCGGTTTCCAGGATGTCCGTTACTTTACCCAGGTCGTAACCTTGGGTTGTCACAACAGCCATGCCCATCAGTTCGCGCCAGTAGAATTCTTCATCTGACAGCGCCGGTAATTGTTCAGCAGGTACGTTGATCTCCGCGTTGGTCATGACCTGAGCATCCTCTCGGATATCCAGACCCTGCAACTTGGCAACTAACCCCTGACCATGACGTTTCCATGCTTCCACATGGAAGGTCTGCCATTCACCTTTCATCTTTATCAGCCATGGCTGATAAGCGAAAATGCTCTCGGCTTGTTCTGTGTAGGAAAAAACTTTGAGCCACCCTTTGATACCGTAAGTGGCACCGATTTTACCGACAACAACTTGGTCTTGGTTGTGTGAACTCATTGCTTCTCTGCTACCCATTAACCAATCTTAAGCAGCTGCTTTAGCAGCGTCTTTGATCAGTTTAGCTGCGCGGTCAGATACAGTTGCACCTTGACCAACCCAGTGATTTACACGGTCCAGGTCCAGACGCAGACGCTCTTCCTGACCAGTAGCTAGCGGGTTAAAGAAACCTACACGCTCGATGTTACGACCGTCGCGCGCAGCGCGGCTGTCAGCAACAACGATGTGATAAAATGGACGCTTTTTCGCGCCGTGACGTGCCAAACGAATGGTTACCATATCGTCCTCTTTGCATTACTGTAAATAAAAGTGGCCCCGCCATAAAAACGGGGCCCGTGCCAAATAAAGCCTCGGAATTTTACTCTTTCAACCCGCGAATGCAACTGCTTTAGCTACTTTTTCACCAGTAAAATCACCAGCCGAGACCAAAAAACAAGCAATTGAAGCAATTAGCGCCCAGGGAACATGCCGCCACCCGGCATCATGCCTTTCATATTGCGCATCATGTTCTTCATACCGCCCTTCTGCATTTTCTTCATCATCTTCTGCATTTGGGTAAATTGCTTCAGCAAACGGTTGACGTCCTGTACCTGAGTACCGGAACCGGCAGCAATACGTTTCTTGCGCGAACCTTTAATCAACTCCGGGCGCTCACGCTCTTTCGAGGTCATGGAGTTAATGATAGCTTCCATCTGGACAAAGATTTTATCATCGACCTGGTCTTTGATATTACCGGGCAACTGGGACATGCCGGGCAGCTTATCCATCATGCCCATCATACCGCCCATGTTCTTCATCTGCTGAAGCTGTCCACGGAAGTCTTCTAAATCAAAGCCTTTCTTCTCTTTGAATTTCTTCGCGAGCTGCTCGGCTTTTTCCTTATCAACGTTACGTTCCAGATCTTCAATCAGCGACAGGACATCACCCATCCCCAGAATACGGGACGCCACACGATCAGGGTGGAAAGGCTCCAGCGCATCAGTCTTCTCACCGACACCCAGGAACTTGATAGGCTTACCGGTAATATGACGCACCGACAGCGCAGCACCACCACGGGCATCACCGTCGACCTTGGTCAGAATCACACCGGTCAGCGGTAACGCCTCGTTAAAGGCTTTGGCGGTATTGGCCGCATCCTGGCCCGTCATGGCATCGACCACAAACAGAGTTTCTACCGGATTCGCTATTTTATGAACGGCCTTGATTTCGTCCATCATGGCTTCATCGACATGCAGACGGCCTGCGGTATCGACAATCACCACATCATAGAATTTGCGCTTACCGTGCTCGATAGCCGCCTGGGCAATCGCCACCGGTTTTTGATCCGGGCTGGACGGAAAGAAATCAATACCGATATCAGAAGCCAGTGTTTCCAGCTGCTTGATAGCGGCAGGACGGTATACGTCGGCGGAAACAACCAGTACCTTCTTTTTATTACGTTCTTTGAGCAGTTTACCCAGCTTACCCACACTGGTGGTTTTACCGGCACCCTGCAAACCCGCCATCAGGATGACCGCAGGTGGCTGGCTGGCTAAATCCAGTGCTTCGTTGGTGTCGCCCATGACGGCTTCTAATTCCGCCTGAACGATTTTGATAAATTCCTGGCCTGGCGTCAGGCTCTTAGAGACTTCAGTTCCGACAGCGCGTTCTTTCACCCGCTTGACGAAATCACGGACAACCGGCAGCGCGACATCCGCCTCAAGCAATGCCATGCGCACTTCACGCAGGGTATCTTTAATGTTGTCTTCAGTCAGACGGCCACGGCCGCTGATATTTTTCAGCGTTGACGACAAACGCTCGGTTAAATTGTCAAACATGTGTGACTCGCTCGTTACGCACTCATTTCGTGCCAGTATACCGCAATCAGTGACCCGGTTTCATGCCATACGTGCAGCCTGTGACAGAATTCTTGTCATTTCTGCCGCGCAGCACCAACAGAGATTCCTGCTGAAATCGCTGAAACAGACCGCAAAGTGCGCTCTGTCCCACACGATTGTTCCCTTTGTATCATTGTCGTGCTATCCGTTCACAAGGTATACTCACCAGTTCGAATTCACGATCCTTACAGGTGTTATGGACATATTGATTGCCTTTACTGCTGCTGGTTTTTATCTGCTTGCGCTGGCATTTATTGTGCCTGGGCTCAGCCATAATAATGGCATAAAAGCCCGGCCAGTGCTGATCAGTGCCACAGTGGCGATCATCCTGCATGTGGTGTTCCTGAAAGATCTGATTCTGGGGGGCGTCGGCCAGAATCTGAGTATATTAAATGTCGCCTCGCTCATCAGTCTGATTATCGCCATCATCACCACTCTGGCTATGGTCAAAATGCGAATATGGTTTCTGCTGCCTGTTATTTACAGCTTTGCCGCCATTAACCTTGCCGCGGCGGCTGTGTTACCTGGTGGTTTCATTACGCATCTGGAGGCGCATCCTCAAATCCTGTTACATATTTCTCTGGCGCTATTTGCCTACTCAACCCTGATGATCGCTACACTGTACGCGATTCAGCTGGCGTGGCTGGACTATAAGCTCAAACACAAAAAACTGGCTTTTAACCCTAATCTGCCGCCCTTGATGCTGGTTGAGCGGCAGTTGTTTAAAATCATTCTGGTCGGTCACATACTGCTGACTATCACGCTGATCACTGGCTTTATTTTTCTGCAGGATATGTTTGCCCAGGGCAAAACACACAAAGCGGTACTCTCCATTCTGGCCTGGGGGGTCTACAGCGTTCTGCTCTGGGGCCATTACCGGATGGGCTGGCGGGGTAAAAAAGTCGTCTGGTTCAGCCTGATTGGCGCTTTTCTGCTGACTCTGGCCTACTTCGGCAGCCGTTTTGTCAAAGAAATCATCATTGGCAGCTAATGACAATTTAATAAACACTATCCATGCTTAAGCATGATTAATCCTGGCTGGGTCTTTAGCGTCTTAACAACCCACCCTTGACACCTTTACTCATATTCAGTACAGAGTACACATCCACAGCGATACAAGGAACTGACTTTTTGGACGATATATCCACGGGAGCTTTATTCTCCCTTCTGGTATTACTACTCCTGATTTCCGGATATTTCTCCGGCTCTGAAACCGGCATGATGTCGATAAACCGCTACAAACTGCGCCACTTGGCAAGCCAGGGCCATCGCGGAGCCAAGCGGGTTGAAAAACTGCTCAACCGACCTGACCGTCTGATCGGTCTGATTCTGATCGGCAACAACCTGGTAAACATCCTTGCCTCTGCCATCGCGACGATTTTAGGTATGCGCCTGTACGGCGATCTGGGTGTGGCTATCGCCACCGGCGCGCTGACTATGGCTGTACTGGTGTTTGCCGAAGTTACACCGAAAACCCTGGCCGCGCTGTACCCTGAAAAAGTGGCTTATTCCAGCAGTATCCTGTTACGGATACTCATGAAACTGCTGTATCCGCTGGTCTGGTTTGTCAACGGCATCACCAACAGTTTCCTGCGGCTGCTCGGCATGCGTGTCGACAATATGAACGATGCCACCCTGAGTTCGGAAGAATTGCGCACTGTGGTCAATGAAGCGGGCAGCCTGATCCCCCGCCGCCACCAGGACATGTTGTTATCGATTCTGGATCTGGAAAACGTCACAGTGGAAGATTTGATGGTCCCGCGTAATGAAATTGTCGGTATCAATATCAATGACGACTGGAAATCCATTGTCCGCCAGCTCAGCCATGCCGCTCACGGCCGAATCGTCCTGTATCGTGACAACATCGATGAAGTCGTTGGTATGCTGCGAGTCAGAGAAGCTTACCGCCTGATGATGGATAAAAACGATTTCAGCAAAGAAAATCTGCTGCGTGCTGCTGACAAAGTGTATTTCATTCCGGAAGGCACGCCGCTCAATATCCAGCTGTTGAAGTTCCAGCGCCGCAAAGAGCGCATCGGCCTGATTGTTGATGAATACGGCGATATTCAGGGTCTGATCACCCTGGAAGACATTCTGGAAGAGATAGTGGGGGAATTCACCACCTCCATCTCTCCGACCTTAGCCGAAGAGATCACCCCGCAAAGTGACGGCAGTTTGCTGATTGAAGGCACAGCCAATATCCGTGAGCTGAACAAGAGCCTGAACTGGGATTTGCCGACTGACGGCCCCAGAACCCTGAACGGCCTGATTCTGGAGCATCTGGAAGATATCCCGGACAGTATCCTTAGCGTGTCAGTGGCCGGTTATCAGATGGAGATAGTGGAAATCTCCGATAACATGATCAAACTGGTCAAAATCCTGCCGGCCCAGTTGCAAAAAACCGGTTAACCCAGCGTCCTAAATCAGCGCCGTCACAGGCGGTGGTTTGGGGGTGACAATAAAAAACCACCGGCATTACCGGTGGTTTTTTTGTGTCGATGCAAAGTCAGTAAACGCTTACTTTACTTTCAATTCCTGCAACATACTGTCTGGCAGAGCTAACTCTTGGTTTTTATTCACATCAATGCCGCGATCCAGAATATCCTGTGCGATCTGTTTGGCTTCGTCCAGTGAGTGCATGCTGTAAGTACCACACTGATATTCATTCAGTTCAGGAATCTGCTCCTGTGAAGCCACTTTCAGCACATCTTCCATCGCAGCACGCCAGCTGTCTGCCACTTGCTGTTCATCAGGCTCACCGATCAGGCTCATATAAAAACCGGTACGGCAACCCATTGGTGACAGGTCGATGATTTCCACTGCCCCGGAGTTCAGATGAGCCCGCATGAAACCGGCAAACAAATGCTCCAGGGTGTGAATACCGCGCTCGGAGAGGATTTCCTGATTGGGGCGACAGAAACGCAGGTCAAACACAGTAATAGTGTCGCCCTTTGGTGTCTGCATTGTTTTAGCAACACGCACAGCCGGTGCATGCATCTTGGTATGGTCGACGGTAAAACTATCTAATAATGGCATGGTGTCCTTCTCCTTTGCCTGTCGTGTCGTAGCCTGGCAGTCCCTTCCGCTCAGAACGGCCACCAGCTGCGGTTATCTTCCAATTCCTGCCGGCATTGCTTCAATTGCCAGCCATACGATTTCGCCTGCTGATCCACTTTACGGGACACTTGCAGCAGAGTCGGCTTATGGCGATAAGTTCCGCGGCTATAGCCACCTCGCCCTTCATGATAGGCCAAATACTGGTTATAAGCATCCCACTTGGATATCCCCAGTTGCCGCTGTGTTTCATCGGTATACCAGCCGATAAACATCAGTGCATCATCAAAACTGGTACGTGAACTCCAGCTACCGGTCGCGCGCTGGTAATCTTCCCAGGCAGGATCTTGTGCCTGCGCATAGCCATAGGCGCTGCTGCTGCGGAACCAGGGTATCACGCCCCACACATAGGGACGGGGAGGACGGGCATCATGACGGAAAGCGCTTTCCTGACGCACAAAGGCCATAGCAACCTGAATGGGCGTCCCCCAGCGCTTTTCCATGTCGAGCGCGTCCTGATACCAGTCGGGGTTCTCACGGAAAATGTCACATAAGTTTGATTGATTTTGGGGCGGAGGTGTTGCGCAACCGGTTGTTATTAAAACCAACAATATCAGCGCCACCCCTTTTGTTGTTGCCAAAAGCATTTTTCACTCCCTGAATTGGAACCAAAGTGAAAACGGCAGGTCTGATATTATGACTGGCAGTGCAAACTGTCGTCATCCCTGCGAAATTGTAATTTTATTGGGCAGCAAGGTCGCTGCCCGTTTTTTTATCTCTGCTGTTACGCTTTCTTAAACGGATTTTGTTGCAGATCCGCAAAATAATCAGCCAGAAACGCTTCAAAAGACACCTTATCAGCCTGCTCGATTTGCTGCTGTTTCATCACAGAGGCTGCCGCTTCCGACTCAAAATCAGACTGAGAATACCGGCTGTAACTCTGCTTATCCAGCCACTCGGCATGCTTTGCAGCTAATTCCAGGCCAAACTTACCAATGCCTTCATTGGCTTCAATGTGACGCAAGACTTGCGCAGACAATGTCAGTTCAGGATTATTGACCCACCCGGTCAGGGTTGCCAGTGTTTGCTGGTAGCTGTTGCCACCGTTAGCCTGATCCATGGCCACAGCAACCTGCTCCAGCTCAGAGAAGACGCGCAAGGCCCAGTCACGCAGCGGCAAACGTTCGCCACGGCAACCGATTTGCAGCTGCAGCTCAGAATCCCGCCCCTGCAGTACCACTTTCTTCCAGTTGTCACGCCAGCAGGCCAGTTCGGCATCATCCATATCATCAGACGGCGACAAGACCGCCCAGGTCAGGAAGAGATCCAAAAAGCGGACCTGTTCAGAGGTGATACCTATCGGGCTGAACGGGTTGACATCCAGTGAACGCACTTCAATGTACTCCACACCACCCCGCTCAAGGGCTTCAGACGGTTTCTCGCCGCTGTTGGTCACTCGCTTGGGACGGATCGGCGCATAAAGCTCGTTTTCAATCTGCAGCACATTGGTATTCAGCTGGCGCAATTGACCGTCGACGTTAACGCCGATATCGGCAAATTCTTCAGACGGGGTATGGATTGCTTTCTGTAAACCGTCCAGATACTGAGCCAGATGATTAAAGCCAATCTTCAGTGCACTCTGGGCATGATTGGTATACCCCAGATCGCTCAGACGCAGTGCGGTAGACTTCAGCAGGAAATAGGTGCCTTTACCTGTCTTTTGAAAATCGAGCTTAGCGCCGTCTTTTTTCAGGAATGAGCCACACAACGCCGGAGAAGCACCGAACAGATAAGGGATCAGCCAGCCAAACCGGTAGTAGTTTCGGATCAAGGCAAAATACGACTCAGACACTGAAGCCTGACGCTCGTCTTCGCTCTGATCACCAAACAACTGTTGCCAGAAACTGTCCGGAAAGGAAAAGTTGAAATGTACACCAGAGATAATCTGCATGATGCTGCCGTAGCGGCGTTTCAACCCTTCACGATAGAGGGTTTTCATCCGACCAATGTTGGAGCTGCCATATTGTGCCAGTTCGATATCCGACTCATCACCGACATAACAAGGCATGGACATAGGCCAGAGCATTTCGCTGCCCAGCTGGCTGTAGCTGAATTTATGGATATCGGACAATTGAGATAACAGCTCATCGACATCTCGAGACACCGGGGTAATAAACTCCAGCAGAGACTCAGCAAAGTCCGTTGTTACCCACTTATTGGTCAGGGCCGAACCCAGGCCGACAGGGTGCGGTTGAGTGGATAACTTCCCTTGCGGGGTTATTCGTAACGCTTCCCTTTCCAGGCCACGACCGAATTGTGTCAGCGCTTGCGGATTGGCCGACACCCTCTCTAACCTTTGTGAAAAATCCATCAGGCTGTTCTCAATCATCACTATCACAGGGGAGCTAGGGTAATCATAATTCTTGCTGATTACCATGATTATTGTTGATTTAGCAAAGGGTTTCCTGCCTGTGGTAACGGCAGCAATAAAAAAAGCCGATACATAGAGTATCGGCTGATATCTTAAGCTGAATACTGGCTTAATACGCCGGTAATTATGCTGATCTTACTGCACTGGTTTTAAAGGATGAACCGGCATATTCAGTGTTTGTAATTGCGGCAATAATGACTGTGCATCTCCCACCACAATAATTTGGTAATCCTTGGGATCAAACCATTTTTCCGCCAGCTCATTGAGCCTGTTTTTACTGATAGAAGCCGTGATCGCATTGCGCTGCGACACAAAGTCATCCTCAAGCTGATAGGTCATGATCTGCCGCAGCAAATCCGCTTTATCACTCGGGGTTTCATAGCTCAGTGCCTCTTGCTGACCTACCGCCAGACGCATAAAGGCCAGCTCATCATCCGTCAGGCCGCTGCTGCTGTAGTTCGCCAGCTCTTTCATCATTTCCTTGATCGCCGGTAAGGTCACATCGGCACGCACTTCGGCATAAAACACAGAGAGCCCGGCTTCTTTATTGCCGCTCTGATAACCACCGGCACCATAGGTGTATGCCTTATCCTCGCGCAGATTAAGATTAATCCGGCTGTTAAAATTGCCAGCCAGATTAAAGTTAGCCAGCTGGAGTTCGAACTGTTCACCCGTGGCATCGTACGGCAGGCCATTACGCACTAAGCGTACCGTACTTTGCGGCGCTCCCGGCTTATCAACCAGCCAGATTGCCGGTTTCGACCGGACAGGCAGCGCAGGGGTAACATAACTGGGTGCCGGCGCCCCCTGCCAGCTTGACAGAAATGACAGATGTGATGTCAGCTCTGCGGGCTGGACATCGCCAACGACGGCCAATTGTGCCCCATTGGGGGTGTAGAAGCGCTGATAAAACGCTTTGACATCGTCCAGTGTCATTGACTGAACCGACGCCAGCGTGCCATCCGAAGGACGACCAAACACAGTCTTGCCGTACAACACCTCGCGGGTGGCCTGACTGACCAGCCAGCTCGGTCGCTGATGATCATACACCAGGCCTTCCAGCGCCTGTTGTTTCACCCGGGTAAAATCCTCTTCATTGAAGGCTGGTTCGAACAAACGCTCCTGCATAATAGCCAGCGTTTCATTGAGGTGCTTCTTCAGGGTAGTAACAGAAACAACAGACCCGTACATACCTGATGAGAAGGTCACAGTACTGCCCAGCGTATCAAGGCGGGACACCAAATCTTCCGATGAATGGCGCTTGCTGTCTTCTGCCAGCATCGCCGCGGTGAGCTCGGCCAGCCCCTCTTTGCCAATAGGTTCATAGCGGCGGCCAGCCGGTAAAACCAATTGCAATTCCACGGTCGGGGTTTCATCGTACTGGGTGCCCAGCACTGCAATACCGTTAGCCAGCGTGAAGCGGTATAACTCTGGCACCTGAGCCGTAACCGGCTCTGAAGGCTGTGGCATCACTGAGCGGTCAAACCCTTCGCGCTGTGGCTCGCGCAGGTTCAGCTCATTGTCCTGAACGGATTTGTGCTCAGGAATAAGGCGATCTGCCGGACGGTAGTTGGCTTTGGCAGCGGCCATCTCTGTACGCCCGTTTGGCACAGTACTGAGCACCACTTTGGGCTGGTTCTCCACATAACGCCGGTATACCGCCTCCACGTCAGCGGGTTTAACGTTACGCAGATTGGTCAGCTCGGTACCCAAACGGTTTGGATCACTGTAAAAGGTCTGGTAAGCCGCCAGCTGCGCCACTTTGCCATGCACACTTTGCAGGCCAAAAATGGCAGAGGCTTCAGCCATGCCTTTCATTTCATCAAGTTCTTGTTGGTTGACACCGCGCTGAGCCAGACTGCTGAGCACTGTGCTGACGTCGTCATAAATGCGGTCCAGCTGTCCTTGCTCACCACTCTGGCCGATGGCATAGACATACATAGTACAGGCCAGCTCACCACAGTCGTGATAGGCTCCGGCATCCACCACTTTTCCGGTTTTCACCAAGGCCTGGTACAAGATACTGTTCTTACCGCCCCCTATGACTTTCGCCAGCATATCCAGCGATGCATCATCCGGCGCCCCTTTGTGCGAGGTCGGCCATGCCATCATCAGCATAGGCTGCTGAATATTGTCTTCCAGGGTCAGGTATCGGTCAGCATCCAGCTTAACGGGCGCTTTCGGCGGATTATCAACTTTCGGTCCACGCGGAATATCACCAAAATACTTCTGTACCCATGCCAGTGTTTCGGCTTTATCAATATCACCACCAATGGTCAGTGTGGCGTTATTCGGCCCGTACCAGCGCAGAAAGAAGGCTTTCAAATCGTTAACATCAACCCGGTCCAGATCGTCAACATAGCCGATAGGCTGCCACGAGTAAGGGTGTGTCCGCGGGAAAAGTGCCTCGCCAATCCGCTCACTCACCATGCCGTAAGGACGGTTCTCATAGCGTTGTGCACGCTCGTTTTTTACCGTGGCGCGCTGAATCTCAAATTTGTGCTGGGATACGGCACTCAGCAAAAAGCCCATGCGGTCTGATTCCAGCCAGAGCACTTTCTCCAGCTGATTCGACGGCACAGTTTCAAAGTAATTGGTACGGTCACGGTTGGTTGTGCCATTCATCGTACCGCCGGCTTCGGTGATCAGGCGAAAGTGCTCCTGATCGCCGACATGTTTGGAGCCCTGGAACATCATGTGTTCGAAGAAATGGGCAAAACCTGACTTGCCTAATTGCTCGCGGGCTGATCCCACATGATAAGTCACATCCACATGCACGATAGGATCTGAGTTATCCTCATGCAGGATCACCGTCAGGCCATTATCCAGCACATATTTGCTGTAAGGGATCACGACTTCAGCGCTGGTGTCCGATACACTTTCGACAAAATGCACACCATCAGGCAATGACTGTGCCTGTTCGGGGGGCGTCTGACTGCTGCATCCGCTAAGGACCAGCAACACAAGGCTCAGAATCCGCTTTTGCACGTTCGCCTTCCTTCTATTAGTTTCAGAGTGAAAAATCAAAACAGCAGCACCAGTATGACGTACCGCACGGCTTTGCCGATGAGAATAAACAAGGCACAGAGTCCTGCCCGCATCCGCAGCCAGCCTGCAGCCAGGCAAAGCGGATCACCCACAACAGGCACCCAACTGAGCAGCAGGCTCCAGTAACCGTATTTTTTTATCCAGGCAACTGCTTTAGTATGACTCTGATTTTCTTCAGAAGTTTTATCGGGTATGCAACGTCCCAGATAAAAACTCACCATGCCCCCGACAGTATTACCCGCAGTGACAACGGTAACCAGCAGCCATGCCGGCTGTGACTGAGCACTGAGAGCCGCCAGAAGGCCGGCTTCCGAGCCTCCCGGCAGCAAGGTCGCGCTGAGTAAGCCAGTGAAAAACAGCCCCCACAGCAGAGCTTCGCCAGACCAACTCCAATCCATTCGTCAGTCTTTCATTACCAGAACTATTTTGCCGCGGGTACGACCCGTTTCTATCTGACGGTGTGCCTCCGCGCCCTGCACAAGCGGGAACTGCTCTGTTATCAACACTGTCAGATCACCTTCTGCCATCATAGCCAGCATCTGATCGTTCTGCGCCACCGAAGGGGATACCAGCATGCCTTGTGCATGCAAGCCGGTGACTTTTGCCGCTGCGGTCACACTCTCTGCCGTGATGGTCGGCACAGTCACCACACGACCGCCCGGTTTAACACAAGACAAAGCTGCCACGCCTATTTCGCCTCCAACCAGATCGATCAACACATCCACCGCCTGTAGCTGAGCTGCCAGCTCACCTTTTTGGTAATCCACCGCTTGTGCGCCCAGAGAGGAGACGAAATCCTGATTATCCGCCGAACAACTGACCACGACCTCAGCACCTTTGTGGCATGCCAGCTGTATCGCCAGATGACCCACTCCACCAGCACCGGCTAAGATCAAGACCCGCTCACCGGCCTGCACTGATGTTTTTTCCAGTGCCTGCCAGGCCGTTTGCCCCGCCAAAGGTAACGCCGCTGCTTCTGCTAAGGGTACACCATCCGGCACCGGACTCAGGCTGTCCGCCTCAGCCAGTACCTGCGTACTGTATCCACCGCCTTGCAAAGGAAACCCGATAAAGCCGCACACTCTCTGCCCTGCGCTCCATTCAGTGACCTCCTCGCCAACGGCGGCGATGACGCCGGCAACATCATAGCCCGGCACCCAAGGCAGCTTGTCCCGGTTTTGCTGCGCAGCCCAACCTAAGCCTGCCCGGGTTTTGGCATCAATAGGATTGACGCCCGAATAAGCCACATCGATCAGCACCTGCCGCCCTTCCGGCGCAGGGATCTCGACCGATTGCAGCTGAAGACAGTGGACATCGCCAAAGGCAGTAATAGCAAGCTGTTGAGTTGTCATGGTTATTTTCCTTCTAAATCCGGTGGAATCCTTAGCCTTATCATTGCAAGGCAAGCCAAAGCTACCCCTTTCCACACAGAAATACCAGTGGTTGCAGGCAAGGCTCAGAAGAGAAACGGAGAAACGGGAAATACAGACAATAAAAAACCCAGCCGGGGCTGGGTTTATAAGGATGGCGCGTCCGGGAGGATTCGAACCTCCGACCGCCTGGTTCGTAGCCAGGTACTCTATCCAGCTGAGCTACGGACGCGCAGAGCAGATGCGTGAAAAATCACGACTTGAAATGATGGCGCGCTCGGGAGGATTCGAACCTCCGACCGCCTGGTTCGTAGCCAGGTACTCTATCCAGCTGAGCTACGAGCGCGCAGAATCAGTTTTTGAAGTAGCAGTCCATTGATACTTGATCAAATATGGCGCGTCCGGGAGGATTCGAACCTCCGACCGCCTGGTTCGTAGCCAGGTACTCTATCCAGCTGAGCTACGGACGCGCAGAATTTTCTGCGTGAAAAATCACGACTTGAGATGATGGCGCGCTCGGGAGGATTCGAACCTCCGACCGCCTGGTTCGTAGCCAGGTACTCTATCCAGCTGAGCTACGAGCGCGCAGAATCAGTTTTTGAAGTAGCAGTCCATTGATACTTGATCAAATATGGCGCGTCCGGGAGGATTCGAACCTCCGACCGCCTGGTTCGTAGCCAGGTACTCTATCCAGCTGAGCTACGGACGCGCAGGGTCTCACACAATATCTAAAGGGACTCTAGCTATTGGGAAGAATGGCGGTGAAGGAGGGATTCGAACCCTCGATACGGGATAAACCGTATACTCCCTTAGCAGGGGAGCGCCTTCAGCCTCTCGGCCACCTCACCACACAAATAATGGCGCGCTCGGGAGGATTCGAACCTCCGACCGCCTGGTTCGTAGCCAGGTACTCTATCCAGCTGAGCTACGAGCGCGCAGAAACTTGTGTTTTCACAATGTCTGACATTGCGATTTAAATAATGGCGCGTCCGGGAGGATTCGAACCTCCGACCGCCTGGTTCGTAGCCAGGTACTCTATCCAGCTGAGCTACGGACGCGCAGGTTTTACTTCTTGCTTTCAGTCATCACACTGAAGAAAGAATGGCGGTGAAGGAGGGATTCGAACCCTCGATACGGGATAAACCGTATACTCCCTTAGCAGGGGAGCGCCTTCAGCCTCTCGGCCACCTCACCACACTGTATAATGGCGCGCTCGGGAGGATTCGAACCTCCGACCGCCTGGTTCGTAGCCAGGTACTCTATCCAGCTGAGCTACGAGCGCGCAGAAACAGTTATTCAGCAGAGCCCTTGAGCCCTGCTTCTGAAATATGGCGCGTCCGGGAGGATTCGAACCTCCGACCGCCTGGTTCGTAGCCAGGTACTCTATCCAGCTGAGCTACGGACGCGCAATTTGCAAATACCACTTCTTTCAAGCTGTTGAAAGGAATGGCGGTGAAGGAGGGATTCGAACCCTCGATACGGGATAAACCGTATACTCCCTTAGCAGGGGAGCGCCTTCAGCCTCTCGGCCACCTCACCGTCTTGCGGTCGCTCATATTACTGTCAGGCAAAAATAAGTCAAACACTTTATTGAGAAAAAGCGCCTTTCCATCGCTGGCTGAACACTTAATCACCAAACCGCTATCAAAAGCTTCCCGGGTGGTGACTTCGTCATAATTTTCACTGACCTGGCGCGTTGTCTGCGGCCAAAAACAAAAAAGGCCAGCTAATTAGCCGACCTCTTTATAAAACAGGAATTAGTAGTTACCTGAACCCTGTGTTCCGGTATCTTTTTCTGCCTGTATACGCATGTAGATCTCTTCACGGTGAACAGACACTTCTTTCGGCGCATTAACACTGATGCGAACCTGATTTCCCTTTACGCCAAGTACGGTCACGGTTACTTCGTCACCGATCATTAGCGTCTCACCTACGCGACGAGTCAAAATTAGCATTCGATTGCTCCTTGAGTAATCTTACTTGTAATTAGTGTTTATAAAGCTTTTTTACACAAAAAAGCCCATATAGTTCATGGTCACTGCTCAAGAAACAGCGAGAAGTGGGCGATTATCCAGACTTTAACAATCAACCACAAACATTTTCTGCATCTGGCGTACCACTCAGATCAGACCCAAAAACTGTACTCGACCACTCGCCATTGCATCCTTTGTCAGGTTCAACGACTCAATTGACTGTAATTATAGCACTTTTTGAATGATTGATGTCGACTGTACCACAGTCAACACCAACACTTAAGTCGCCGTTCTGCAATCAAGGCGCTTCGTTACAGACGCTCGGTCAGCCAAGGCGACACACTTTCCAGCGCGGCGGGTAACGCCCCAGCATCTGTACCGCCAGCCTGAGCCATGTCAGGACGACCACCGCCTTTGCCGCCAACCTGCTGAGCCACCATATTCACCAGATCGCCAGCTTTCACTTTCGCGATCACATCTTTGGTGACTCCAGCGATCAGGCCAACCTTGCCGTCACTGACATTACCTAAGACAACAACGCCGCTTCCCAGCTGGTTTTTCAGCTCGTCTACCATACCACGCAGTGCTTTGTTATCTGCACCGTCCAGCTTAGCAATCAAGACCTTAGTACCATTAATTTCTTGCACCTGATTAATCAGATCAGCACTTTCCTGGGCAGCCAGCTTGTCTTTCAGTTGCTGGATTTCTTTCTCCAGTTGCTTACTGTGGGTAACCAAAGCATTCACTTTGATGGCAACAGACGCTGAATCCGATTTCACCAGACTGGCCGTTTCGGCCAACAGACTGTCTTGCTCATGCAGCACCTCGATGGCGCCTTCACCTGTCACAGCTTCGATACGACGGACACCCGCGGCAATTCCCCCTTCCGACACTATCTTGAACAGGCCAATATCACCGGTCTGGCGGGCATGAATACCACCGCACAGCTCAGTCGAGAAGTCACCCATGCTCAGTACGCGCACTTGGTCATCGTACTTCTCGCCAAACAGCGCCATCGCCCCTTTGGATTTCGCGGATTCAATGTCCATGACATTGGTTTCAATCACATGGTTCAGGCGGATTTGTTCGTTAACAACGCGTTCAATCTTGCGCAATTGCTCAGGTTTGACTGATTCCAGGTGCGAGAAGTCAAAACGCAGGCTATCAGGTTTCACCAGTGAGCCTTTTTGAGCCACATGCTCACCCAGCTCCTGACGCAGTGCCGCATGCAGCAGGTGCGTGGCAGAGTGGTTCAGACTGATAGCCGCACGGCGCTTAGCATCAACCTGGGCATTCACACGATCACCCACAGACAAAGATCCTTCGCTCAGGGTGCCCTGATGGCCAATAGCGTCGCCAAACTTCTGCGTGTCTTCAACGGTGAAAACCACACCTTTGGCGGAAAGCAGTCCTGTGTCGCCACACTGACCACCAGATTCAGCATAAAACGGTGTGTGATCCAGAATGATCAGCGCTTTGTCGCCGGCAGCCACAGTGTCCACCGCTTCACCGTCACGGAAAAGCGCCACAATCTGACCTTCACCCTGAGTGCCGTCGTAGCCGCAAAACTCAGTTTCCGCATCCACTTTCACGCTGTCGTTATAATCAACGCCGAACTGACCGGCTTCACGGGCACGCTGACGCTGAGCTTCCATGGCATTGTTGAAGCCTTCTTCATCAATGCTGAAACCACGCTCACGAGCGACATCGTTGGTCAGATCAGCAGGGAAACCATAGGTATCGTACAGTTTAAAGACAGTTTCACCGTCCAGTACTTTGCCATCCAATGCGTCAATCGCTTCATTCAGGATCGACATACCGCGATCCAGCGTACGACCAAAGTTTTCTTCTTCGATCTTCAACACTTTCTCAACCATAGCCTGTTGCTGTTTCAGCGTCTCACCCGCGCTGCCCATGACCTCAGCCAGAGGACCGACAAGCTTGTGGAAGAAAGCACCGGTTGCACCCAGTTTGTTGCCGTGGCGTACCGCGCGACGAATGATACGGCGCAGAACATAACCGCGGCCTTCGTTAGACGGCATCACACCATCCACAATCAGGAAAGCACAGGAACGAATATGGTCAGCAACAACCCGCAGAGACTGGTTAGTCAGATCGTCATAGCCAATCACAGAAGCCGCTTCTTTGATCAGCGCCTGAAAGATATCTATTTCATAGTTTGAGTGAACGCTTTGCATGATGGCCGCCAAACGCTCGATCCCCATCCCCGTGTCCACAGAAGGCTTAGGCAGCGAATCCATCTGGCCGTCGGCCTGGCGGTTAAACTGCATGAAAACGATATTCCAGATCTCAATAAAGCGATCGCCGTCTTCTTCCGGCGAACCCGGAGGACCACCCCAGATATGATCACCGTGATCGTAGAAAATTTCAGTGCAAGGTCCGCACGGGCCGGTGTCGCCCATCTGCCAGAAGTTATCAGACTCGTATGCCTTACCGCCGGTTTTGTCGCCAATGCGGATAATACGATCTTCCGGTAAGCCAATAACCTTGTGCCAGATATTAAAGGCCTCATCATCGGTCTGATACACAGTGACCAGCAAACGCTCTTTCGGCAGTTTCAGCACACCGGTCAGAAATTCCCAGCCATACTGAATTGCTTCTTCTTTGAAATAATCACCAAAGCTGAAATTACCCAGCATTTCAAAGAAGGTATGGTGACGGGCAGTAAAGCCGACATTCTCCAGGTCATTGTGTTTACCACCAGCACGTACACAGCGCTGCGCCGTGGTCGCTCGGGAGTAATTACGCTTTTCCAGACCCAGGAAAGTATCTTTAAACTGGTTCATACCTGCATTTGTAAACAGCAGGGTCGGGTCGTTGGCGGGAACCAGCGACGAACTTTCGACTATCTGGTGGCCTTTGCTTTCAAAAAACGTAAGAAACGCACGGCGAATCTCATCAGTGCTCATGTACATTTGACAATCCTGAATAATGCTGTGTTAATCCCCCTGCCTGCAACTGCGCCCCAGTTGCCTGCTGCCGAACAACAAAGTTCAGCTAACATGCAGGTTTAATCAATCTAAGATAAAAGGTTTACCGGCTATTGTAAAACAACGCGGGTTTGACGGGAAATGTTCTGTTAACACAATGGCAGAATCAGCCTCAGTATTCATCTTCAACCGCTAAGGCATACCGAATCTGGTCGAAATTAAAACCTCTTGATTGCATAAAACGTAACCGGCGGGCTTTTTCTTTCGGTGTGTCCATTTGAGTGTCACCAAACTTGCGCTGTGCCACCGCTCTGGCCTGTTCGAACCAATCCACTTCGGCATCTTCCAGTGCTTGCTTGATACACAAGTCATGCACCCCTTTCATTTTCATTTCCTGTTTGATACGCAACATGCCCCAGCCTTTTGATACCCCGTTACGCACTGCCATGGCCGCGTAACGGGCATCATCCAGCCAGTTGTAATCCTGGCAATAGGCAACAGCATCACTGACCTCCTGCTCGCTGTAGCCGCGCTGCTTGAGCTTCTGTTGCAACTCACGCTGGGCATGGTCACGCCGTGACAGATACCCCACAGCTGCTTCTTTGGCCGAGATTTTGGGCGCTTGCCTTCTCACCTTTACACCTCCCCGATTTACATTTACCAAGCAAGATAGATTGCTGATTGATACCGAGCTCTCTGAATACTTCAGTAGCTCAACCGTCAATACAAAACGGGCACTGGCATGGGTGGTTTCACCTCTGCACAGCGCCCGTTAAAGAATGACTGCTTCGGCTATCCAGCCGTGACATCATTCGTCGTGATTAAAAAGCTTCATCCTGAGCATCGACTTTATCTGTCTCTGCACTGGCCAGCTCAGCATCGGCTTCTGAAACAGTGGCAGGGTTCAGCAGCAACTCACGCAGCTTCTTATCAAGCTCTTCAGCAATTTCTGGATGCTCACCAAGGTACTTACAAACATTCGCCTTACCCTGACCAATCTTGTCGCCTTTATAGCTATACCAGGCGCCTGCTTTGTCTACTAGTTTATTCTTCACACCAAGGTCAACCAGCTCGCCTAAACGGTTGAAGCCCTGACCATAAAGTATTTGGGTTTCCGCTTGCTTGAACGGTGCTGCAATCTTGTTCTTGACCACTTTAATGCGGGTTTCGTTACCCACCACTTCATCGCCTTCTTTGATAGCGCCGGTACGGCGGATATCCAGACGAACAGAAGCATAAAATTTCAGTGCGTTACCGCCGGTGGTTGTTTCCGGGTTACCGAACATCACACCGATCTTCATACGGATCTGGTTGATGAAGATACACATACAGTTAGACTGTTTCAGGTTACCCGTCAGCTTACGCATGGCCTGAGACAGCATACGTGCCTGCAAGCCCATGTGCGAATCACCCATTTCGCCTTCAATTTCGGCTTTTGGTGTCAGGGCAGCAACTGAGTCGACCACTATCATGTCTACTGCACCGGAACGGGCCAGTGCATCACAGATTTCCAGCGCCTGCTCGCCGGTATCCGGCTGTGACACCAGCAGCTGATCAATATCCACACCCAGCTTCTTGGCATAAATAGGATCCAGTGCGTGCTCAGCATCGATAAATGCACAGGTTTTACCCTTGCGCTGTGCGGCGGCAATAGTTTCCAGTGTCAGAGTCGTTTTACCTGATGACTCAGGACCATAAATTTCTACGATACGACCCATTGGCAGACCGCCGGCACCCAGTGCAATATCCAGAGACAGTGAACCGGTTGAGATGGTCTCAATGTCCATCGTACGGTTGTCACCCAGCTTCATAATGGAGCCTTTACCGAACTGCTTTTCGATCTGACCCAGGGCAGCGGCAAGAGCCTTCTGTTTGTTGTCGTCCATTCGACTCTCCAACGGATGCTAATTCAATATTCAAATTACTGGTTAGTATACTGTCTATTCATACAGTGTCTAGCACTGTATGGCATTTTTTCCCTGACCAGCTACCGGGCCGGGCAAGAGTGTGATCTTCACTGCAGAGTATTCAGGCGCTCCAGTAAGCCTTGCAATGCGCGCTCGACAGCCTGCGCACGTACCGCCTGCCGGTCTCCGCTAAAATGACAGGTTTCGGCAACAAGCCAGCCTGTGGTATCCGCCCAGGCAAAACAGACAGTGCCGACCGGTTTATCCGGCGTGCCGCCATCAGGCCCGGCAATACCGCTGATAGCCACGCTGATAGAGGCCAGAGAATGTGCCAGCGCACCTTTCGCCATCTCCTGCACCACAGGCTCACTCACCGCGCCGTACTGAGTCAGAGTTTCAGGTTTAACGCCCAGCATCTCCTGCTTAGCTTCATTACTATAGGTAATAAATGCTCGGTCGAACCAGGCAGAACTGCCCGCAATATCCGTGATAGCAGCAGAGACACCGCCACCGGTACAGGATTCTGCTGTAGTGGCGAGCCATTGTTGGATTTTCAGTGCCTGACCAAGCTGCGCTGACATAGATGTCGTCACCATCGGCTTTCCTCCGTACACAGTCAATGCCGACACCTTACTAGGATGGTATGGGCGCTTCAAGCATTAGTCGCGACATGAAATTGCGCTTCCCCCCTTTGCCACTATTACGCTTTCACGTATCCTAGACAGCCTGATTTTTCTCGGTTTGATGCGGGCAACAGCGTGACAATAAAAGGTTTAGAAACACACACCCCCATGATGCAGCAATATTTGAGGCTTAAAGCTGAAAACCCTGATGTGCTGATGTTTTACCGCATGGGGGATTTCTATGAACTCTTCTTTGATGATGCCAAGCAAGCTTCTCAACTGCTGGATATTTCGCTCACCAAGCGAGGCTCAAGCAACGGTCAGCCCATTCCTATGGCTGGCGTGCCTTATCATGCTGTTGAAGGTTATCTCGCCAAGCTGGTTCAGTTAGGTGTTTCCGTCGCGATATGCGAGCAGATTGGCGATCCTGCCACCAGCAAGGGACCGGTTGAACGCCAGGTTGTGCGTATTGTCACACCCGGTACCGTCAGCGATGAAGCGCTGCTTCAGGAGAGACGCGATAACCTGATTGCGGCGATTTTCTGTCAGAATGGCCGCTTCGGCTATGCAACATTGGATATCACCTCCGGCCGTTTCATGCTGATTGAGCCCGATACCGAAGAAGCCATGCAAGCCGAGTTGCAGCGTACCAGTCCGGTCGAGCTGCTGTATCCGGAAGATTTTCCTTTACCTGGCCTTTTCAGCCATATGAAAGGGGCACGCCGACGCCCGGTGTGGGAGTTTGATCTGGACACCGCTCGTCAGCAGCTGACGCTGCAATTCGGCACCCGGGATCTGGTGGGGTTTGGCGTTGAAAACGATGAGTTCGGCCTGTGTGCGGCCGGCTGCCTGCTGCAATATGTGAAAGATACTCAACGCACCGCGCTACCTCACATTCGTGCCATCACCCGGGATACCCAGGAGCAATCGGTGATTCTGGACGCCGCTACCCGCCGTAATCTGGAACTGACCCAGAACCTGGCCGGCGGGACAGAGAATACGCTGGCTTCCGTGCTGGATCATACTGCCACTCCCATGGGCAGCCGTCTGCTCAAACGCTGGCTGCATCAGCCCGTCAGAAACCGTCAGCAGCTGAATCTGCGCCTGGATGCCATCGGCAACCTGAAAGACAGCGGCATGTTCGCCGAGCTGGCCGGCGTGCTGCGTCACATGGGCGATCTGGAAAGGATTCTGGCCCGACTGGCATTGCGCTCGGCCCGGCCACGGGATCTTGCCCGCATGCGTACGGCACTGCAGCACCTGCCCGCACTGGCTGAGCTGCTGGCCGAGTTAAACAGCGAATCACTGCGCCAGCTGGCTGAACAAAGCCAGCCAATGGACGAGATTTGCAGCCTGCTGGAACACGCTATCATTGAAAACCCGCCTGTCATTATCCGTGACGGGGGCGTGCTGGCACCTGGCTACAATGCCGAACTGGACGAATGGCGTGATCTGGCCGATGGTGCCACCAAATTTCTGGCTGAACTGGAAGAGCGCGAGCGTGAGCGCCATGACATCGACAGCCTGAAAGTCGGTTTTAATCAGGTGCATGGCTTTTATATTCAGATCAGTCGCGGTCAGAGCCACAAAGTACCGAGCCATTATGTTCGCCGTCAGACGCTGAAAAATGCAGAACGATACATTATCCCTGAGCTGAAAGAGCACGAAGATAAAGTGCTTAACTCCAAGTCCAAAGCGCTGGCACTGGAAAAACAACTCTGGGAAGCTCTTTTTGACAGCCTGTTGCCGCATCTGGCTCAGTTGCAGCAGACTGCAGCCGCGCTGTCGGAACTGGATGTACTGGCCAATCTGGCTGAGCGTGCAGATACCCTGAATTACTGCCGCCCGGCACTGAGCGATAAACCCGGCCTGGATATCAATGCCGGCCGGCACCCGGTGGTCGAGCAGGTGCTGGATGCGCCTTTCATTGCTAACCCGATCTCGTTACACCAAGATCGCCGCATGCTGATCATCACAGGTCCGAACATGGGCGGTAAATCCACCTATATGCGTCAGACCGCGCTGATCGCGCTGATGGCACATGTTGGTTCTTACGTACCGGCAGATTCCGCCACTATTGGGCCTTTGGATCGCATTTTCACCCGGATCGGTGCCTCTGATGATCTGGCCTCAGGCCGATCCACCTTCATGGTGGAAATGACGGAAACCGCCAATATTCTTCATAACGCCACGGAAAACAGCCTGGTACTGATGGATGAAATCGGCCGTGGCACCAGCACCTATGACGGACTTTCTCTCGCTTGGGCCAGTGCCGAATGGCTGGCTGAAAAAATCGCAGCCATGACGCTGTTTGCCACCCACTATTTCGAACTGACAGAATTACCGTCACTGATACCCGGGCTGGCCAATGTTCATCTGGATGCCATTGAGCACGGTGATGAAATTGCCTTTATGCACGCCGTGCAGGAAGGAGCTGCCAGCAAGTCTTTCGGTCTGGCGGTTGCCAGCCTGGCGGGTGTCCCTAAATCAGTGATTAAGCGAGCCAAGCAGAAGCTGCAGCAACTGGAGACCACGGGCCACCAGCACGCCATGGACCAGCCACAGGCGCAACGCGCAGACAACCAGCAACTCTCGCTGATCCCTGAGCCCAGCGAAGTAGAAGAAGCGCTGGCGCGCCTGAATCCGGATGAGCTGACACCACGGCAAGCCCTAGATGAGCTGTACCGTTTAAAAGCGTTGCTGTAACGGGTTACAGGTAACGGATCAGGCACGATCAAGAAAGGACGCCGAAGCGTCCTTTCTTTTACCTTTTTATCTTGTTTCTTATTTCTTGTTTGTGCTTGTTGCTTCTTTCGTTGTGTCAGCATGCACTTAAGAAGTGCGCTTGCCTCAAATTTCCTGGTTGAACAGGGATTCAATATTCAGGCCCTGATGTGTCAGCATGTCGCGCAGGCGGCGCAGGCCTTCAACCTGGATCTGACGCACACGCTCTCGGGTCAGGCCAATCTCACGGCCGACATCTTCAAGAGTGGAGGCTTCATAGCCCAGCAGACCAAAACGTCGGGCCAGCACTTCACGCTGTTTGGGGTTCAGTTCCTGCAGCCAAGTGACAATAGAGGTTTTCATATCGTCATCTTGCGTGGAGGTTTCCGGGCCGCCACAACGTTCATCCGGGATGATATCCAGCAGGGCTTTTTCGGTATCACCGCCAATTGGGTTATCGACCGAGCCGACACGCTCATTCAGACGCAGCATGCGGTTCACATCATCCACCGACTTATCCAGCTGCAGGGCAATATCTTCCGCTGTGGGTTCATGATCCAGCTTCTGAGCCAGCTCACGAGCCGTACGCAGATAGACATTCAGCTCTTTCACCACATGAATCGGTAAGCGGATGGTCCGGGTCTGGTTCATGATAGCCCGTTCAATGGTCTGACGGATCCACCAGGTTGCATAGGTAGAGAAACGGAAACCACGCTCAGGGTCGAATTTTTCCACTGCGCGGATCAGGCCCAGGTTGCCCTCTTCAACAAGATCCAGCAGGGCAAGACCACGGTTACTGTAACGACGGGAGATCTTCACCACTAAACGCAGGTTACTTTCGATCATGCGCTTACGGGCGACTTCATCACCCCGCAGCGCGCGGCGGGCATAGAGAACTTCTTCTTCGGCGGTTAAAAGTGGGGAAAAGCCGATTTCACCGAGATAAAGCTGAGTGGCATCCAGTGCTTTCTGAGTGACACTGTAGGACGAGATATCCAAATCTTCGTCGGCGTCATCAACCTCTGAGTCTGCTTTTGCTGAAACATCGGCTTCCTGTTCTTCAACATCGAGCTCCATCTCATCTTCAAACTCTTCATAGTTTTCGATATCAGTAGCTGCATTACTTCTGCTCATAGCGCCTCCCAGATAGCGTATTGCAAATCCGGTTCACCACGCCCGAGCAGTCTGTCAGTTTGGCAGGTACTTGAGCGGATTCACTGACTTGCCTTTATAACGGATCTCAAAGTGCAGTCGGACATTGTTCGTTCCCGAGCTGCCCATCAAAGCAATTTTTTGCCCTGCGGTTACCGTATCTTGCTCTCTGACGAGTACTCTGTCGTTATGTGCATATGCACTTAAGTAGTCGTCATTGTGCTTTATAATGACAAGGTTGCCATAGCCCCGTAATGCATTGCCGGCATACACCACTTTCCCTGCAGCTGTTGCGTTGACGTCCTGGCCTCTCTGGCCTGCAATATCAATGCCTTTGTTACCATTATCACTGCTGGAAAAGCGGGAAACGACTCTTCCCTTCGCCGGCCATACCCAGGTATCAACCTTGTCAGCGACAGGTGCAGGCGACTTGCCTGCCTTGTCACTTGTGCCAACCTTACTTGTAACAACTTTGTTACTTTTTGAGTCTTGAGAGTACTCTTTTGTGGGAGCGCGATCAACATCTTTATTGACGCTTTTTTGCACGGTTTTTGCAGGTCTTGTAGCCGGATTAGCTTTAGTCTGAGGCGGTGTTTTAGCCGGTTTACTCGGGGGTGTTGATTTTACTGGTGGTTTAGCAACCGCCACAGCAGTTGTAGCTGCCGCCGTACCTGAAGCGGCGGCAGCTACAACTGGACCGACCACAACTACAGGTTGGTAAGGCACAGCTTCCCGCTTGGGTGACACTGGCGGTTTTTTATTGATAGATGGCGCAGGCTTAGCTGCCACTTTCTGGCCAAACTGAGGGGCTACGTATTTGGACTTCCACAGAAACAATTTCTGGCCGGGATATATCGTATAAGGGGGCGTCAGCTGATTAAGTGCAATCAAATCGTTGACATCACGACCTGAAAGGTAAGAGATAAAATAAAGGGTGTCACCTTTTTGCACTTCATAGTAACTGCCCCGGTAGCTACCAGGCCGGGTGTTATCATAGTTCGCGCCATCAGGCGGATAAGTGGCACAGGCCGACAGCAACAAACAGGCTGCCAGTACCATCGGGAGTTTGTGCTTTTTTCCGCTAAAACCTTTCATGCGCTACGCCAGCTCCCCTGCCACCAGAGGCACAAAACGAACCGGTGCGATTTCATCTGTCACATAGTGACCATCCAGTAAACGGATGCGTTTCAGCATCTGGTGCTGCTCACCGACAGGGATCACCAGGCGCCCCCCTTCAGACAGCTGCTCGAGCAACGCCGGCGGGACGACCTCCGCGGCAGCGGTCACTATGATGGCATCGAATGGCCCTTTACTTGACCATCCCTGCCAGCCATCACCATGCTTGGTCGATATATTATGTAAGTCCAGCTGTTTGAAACGGCGTTTGGCCTGCCACTGCAAAGCCTTAATGCGTTCAACCGAGTAAACATGCTCCACCATACGAGACAGAATCGCGGTCTGATAGCCAGAGCCGGTACCAATCTCCAGCACTCGAGTGCCGGGTTGCAAGGCAAGCAACTCTGTCATTCTGGCCACAATATAAGGCTGTGAAATGGTCTGCCCACGCCCGATGGGCAGGGCATTATTCTCGTAAGCCTTGTGCGACAAGGCTTCATCAATAAAATGCTCACGGGGAACCGTATCCATTACCCGCAATACCCTACGGTCTGCTATCCCCTGCTGAGACAAATATTCCATCAGGCTATGGCGTTGTTCCGCATAGCGCATTATCAGTTGCTCTCCACTTGTTTCATCCACTGTGCCAAGTCGTCCAGCGCATCGTGTGCTGTCAGATCAACCTGAAGCGGTGTAATTGATACTTGCTTGTGTTCTATCGCATAAAAGTCTGTACCTGGCCCGGCATCCTGGCAACTCCCGGGGGGACCAAGCCAGTATATCGTTTTGCCGCGGGGATCAACGTCCCTGACCATTTTTTCCGCGCGGTGACGGGCACCCAGGCGCGTCACCTGCCATTCGCCCAGTTCAGACAAAGGCACGTCCGGCACATTGATATTGAGAATTTTATTTCTCGGCAGAGGCTGGGCCATCAAACGCCCCACCACTTCTTTGACAACCTGAGCGGCCGTAGCAAAATGTTCACGACCGACTAAAGACACAGCAATGGCCGGTACACCGAGAAAATGCCCTTCCGTCGCGGCAGCCACTGTGCCTGAATACAGCACATCATCACCCAGGTTGGCGCCGTGATTAATCCCGGCCACCACAATATCCGGTTTATCGGTCAGCCACTCGTTCAGCGCGAAGTGTACACAGTCTGTTGGCGTCCCTTCCACCGACATACGCCTGATACCTTCTTCACGAACACGCAAAGGGGTTTCCAGTGTCAGTGAATTAGAGGCGCCGCTGCGATTACGATCCGGCGCCACCACATACACCTCACCCAGCTCTTTGAGGGTATCGGCCAGTGTATTGATTCCTTCAGCAAAGATGCCGTCATCATTACTGATCAAAATTCGCATATCTGCCATCCTTCTGCTCAGGCTCATCAATCAGTTCTCTCAATACTGCCGTGGCGAAACATCCCGCAGGCAAGGAGAACTGCACTTCCAGCTGATCAGCATGCAGTTGCCAGTGCATGTCCGCCGGACGCAGCATCAGGGGACGACGTTCGTGTCGCATCCTGTTATCGCGGATCAGTTTCAGCAGCAATGGCTCCTGCTCAATCACCGCCATTTCAAAAGCCGCCACCTCACCCTGGCTGGGCAGCGCATTGTCGCCGGTCACAGGCGCAGTAATCAGCCATTCGCCCGCCGCCACTTGTGCCAGCCATTCAGGCGTGATTTGCTCAACCAGCTGCCAGTCTTCCCTGCCCTGCTGCTGAACACAGTCGCCCGCTAACAAGGTATCTGACTTGCCGTCGGCAATACGCTGGGACAACACCAGATTAAACAACCAGGAGCGGGCAGCTGACAGGTAGAAGCTGCGCTTACTCTTGTCGCGGACACGAAATTCATCGTTCCCCCAGGCTCTGGCTTTGACCACGTTATTACCGTCATGGCCGAAACGTTGCGCACCAAAGTAATTCGGCACGCCCTGTTGTTGAATCTTCTTCAGCCGCGCGTCGAGATCCTGAGGGTTATCCAGCTCGCTCAGACGCAACTCAAAATGGTTGCCGGCCAGATCGCCGGGACGCAGTTTTTTGTCGTGACGATCGGTCGTCAGCACTTCGACGCCTGGATGCTCGGCGACAAATGACGTCAAATCCGGGTCTGGTTTACCCGGCAGATGCACACTCAGCCACTGCTCGGTCACCGCGTGCCTGTCTTTCAGGCCAGCCCAGCTGACATCGCGGGATTTCACTCCGCACGCTTTCGCCAGCTCGTTGACAACATATTTGGTGTTCTCGCCGGTTTTACGGATCTTCACCATGAAATGCTCACCACTGCCGGTGAAGTCAAAACCCAGTTGCTCTTTGACGATAAAATCTTCCGGGCGAACTTTGCTTCGTCCCTGGCAGACAGGCTTACCATTCAGCCAGCTCAGGCTGTCCATATCAATTGTCATATTCTTTCCGTTATACAGGAAGGGGCGGCGTCAGAGCGAGCGCAGCAAAACGACCGCTTCGCAGGCTATGCCTTCTTTGCGGCCCGTAAAACCCAAACGTTCAGTCGTTGTGGCCTTTACATTAATATTATCGACCGTGGTGTCGAGATCGTCGGCAATGGTTTGGCACATTTGTTCAATATAAGGCGCCATTTTCGGTGCCTGCGCAATAATTGTGACATCCAGATTGCCCAGGCGGTAGCCTTTCGCTTTAACCTTGGCGTACACATCACGCAGCAGCACGCGGCTGTCTGCCCCTGCCCACTCCGCATCGGTATCAGGGAAATGACGGCCGATATCGCCGGCACCTATCGCGCCCAGCAGCGCATCACACACAGCATGCAGAGCGACATCACCATCGGAGTGAGCAATCAGACCCTGTTCATAAGGCACTGCTACCCCGCCGATGATCACCGGGCCATCACCGCCAAACTTGTGTACGTCAAAACCGTGTCCAATTCGCATTATGCCTGCTCCTTTTGTCGTTGCTGCAGGTAAAATTCAGCCAGTGCCAGATCTTCAGGCTGAGTGACTTTCAGGTTATCAGCCCGACCGGGCACCAGCCGCGGCGAAAAGCCGCAATATTCCAGCGCCGATGCTTCGTCAGTGAGCACAGCCCCTTCCGCCAGCGATTTGACCATGGCATCTCTGAGCTGTCTGACCCGAAACATCTGGGGGGTCAATGCATGCCAGAGGTCGGTGCGATCCACTGTTGCCGCAATAGTTTGCCGGCCGTTACCACGTTTCATGGTATCGCGCACCGGTGCGGCCAGAATGGCGCCAAAGGCATGCTGCTGTGCCTGTTCAATCAGACGGGACAAATCATCCTGATGCAGGCAGGGACGGGCAGCATCGTGCACCAGTACCCAATCATTATCCGCCAGTGTGGCCAGGCCGGAAAACACTGAATCGGCACGTTCACTACCGCCTGATACCACGACGACATCCGGACGACGGGCCAGAGACAAATGATTAAAATAAGGATCGCCGTCACTGATCGCAATCACTACCCGGCTAATAGCGGGGTGTTGTAACAAGCTGTCCACCGTATGTTCCAGTATCGTTTTGCCTGCGATAACCAGATACTGCTTCGGCCTGTCGGCCTGCATACGACTGCCGACACCTGCAGCAGGCACTACCGCCGTTAAGGTTTGAGTCATGATGGGTTTACTGCCAAGTTAACGCTGAGTGGCCATCCTAGAAAGAATGATCACCGACTATGCGGAAAAAAGTTTCTCCGGGCTTGATCATACCCAGCTCATGCCGGGCACGCTCTTCTACCGCTTCCAGGCCCTGATGCAAATCATTGATTTCTGCATACATCTGCTGGTTACGCTGAACCAGTTCGGCATTCGCTTTTTGCTGTAGCGCCACATTGTTTTTAAGCGCCATATAATCAGACATGCCATTCTTGCCGGACCAGAATTCGTACTGCAGCCAGGATAATACCAGCAGTAACACTGCACTGAATACACGCATGCAAGCCTCATTCTTGGGTGATTAACACAAGTCGACAGGCTATCTAATCAGCCTCTAAGCCGGTAATAATCCCATAAAGCGCCGTATGTGACCAGTTCCGGACCCGCCATTCGGACAGAAAAAAGCCGCTCTGTTGAGCGGCTTATCATCCGGGGTCACTCAAAGTGACAAAAGTGAAGCTTCAGACTTATGCCTGGCCTTTCACTTCTTTCAGACCGTTATACGGTGCTTTCTCGCCCAGCGCTTCCTCGATACGGATCAGCTGGTTGTACTTAGCAACACGGTCAGAACGGCTCATAGAACCTGTCTTGATTTGACCTGCGGCTGTACCAACTGCCAGATCAGCAATCGTTGCATCTTCGGTTTCACCGGAACGGTGAGAGATAACGGCGGTGTAACCGGCATCTTTAGCCATCTTGATAGCAGCCAGCGTTTCAGTCAGAGAACCGATCTGGTTGAACTTGATCAGGATAGAGTTAGCGATACCTTTATCGATACCTTCTTTCAGGATCTTGGTGTTAGTCACGAACAGGTCGTCACCCACCAGTTGCAGTTTATCGCCCAGCAGTTCTGTCTGGTGCTTGAAGCCATCCCAGTCAGACTCGTCCAGACCGTCTTCGATAGACACGATTGGGTACTGGTTCGCCAGATCCTGCAGGTAGAAGTTAAACTCTTCAGACGTGAAGATTTTGCCTTCGCCTTTCATGTTGTAGTTGCCTGCTTCTTTGTCGTAAAACTCAGAAGCCGCACAGTCCATCGCCAGCGTGACGTCTTTACCCAGTACATAGCCAGCCGCTTCAACAGCTTCTTTGATAGCAGCCAGTGCCGCAGCGTTAGATTCCAGGTTTGGTGCGAAACCACCTTCATCACCAACAGCTGTGCTCAGACCTTTGGCTTTTAGTACTTTTGCCAGGTTATGGAACACTTCAGCACCGATACGCAGACCTTCTTTCAGTGTTTTAGCACCTACTGGCTGGATCATGAATTCCTGGATGTCTACGTTGTTGTCAGCGTGCTCACCACCGTTGATGATGTTCATCATTGGCAGAGGCATAGAGAACTTGCCCGGAGTGCCGTTCAGTTCAGCAATGTGCTCGTACAGAGGCATGCCTTTTGCAGCCGCGGCTGCTTTTGCGTTCGCCAGAGAGACAGCCAGGATAGCGTTAGCACCAAACTTAGATTTGTTTTCAGTACCGTCCAGGTCGATCATGATTTGGTCGATGTCCGCTTGGCTTTTCGCGTCTTTACCAACCAGCGCCTGAGCAATAGGACCGTTAACCGCTTCAACGGCTTTCAGTACACCTTTGCCAAGGAAACGAGATTTGTCGCCGTCACGCAGCTCCAGAGCTTCGCGGGAACCCGTTGATGCACCAGATGGTGCCGCAGCCATACCAACAAAACCACCTTCCAGGTGGACTTCAGCTTCCACTGTCGGGTTACCGCGTGAGTCGATGATTTCACGACCCAAAACTTTAACGATCTTAGACATAGTGTTTCCTCTTGCTTTATTTTGATTTAAAAAAGCGAAAAAAAAGCTGCCGCACTCCATGTGCAACAGCTGTTTGTAACTGATTACTCTTCGAACTCACCACGCTGGTGCTGACCAGCCGCTTTGACGAATCCTTCAAACAAAGGATGGCCATCGCGAGGTGTTGAGGTGAACTCAGGGTGGAACTGAGCCGCCACAAACCAAGGGTGATTCGGCACTTCGATAATCTCTACCAACTTCTTGTCAGCAGACAGGCCGGAGATTTTCAGGCCCGCTTCTTTCAGCTGAGGCAGCAGGTTGTTGTTCACTTCGTAACGGTGACGGTGGCGCTCGTGAATTGTTGCACTGCCGTACATTTCACGGGCTTTGCTGCTCTCTTCCAGATGGCACAGCTGAGAGCCCAGGCGCATAGTGCCGCCCAGATCCGACTCTTCTGTGCGCTCTTCAACGTTACCTTCGCTGTCGACCCATTCAGTGATCAGGCCCACCACAGGATACGGTGATTTGGCATCAAATTCCGTTGAGTGTGCACCGCTCAGACCTGCCACGTTCCGCGCAAATTCGATCAGTGCGACTTGCATGCCCAGACAGATGCCCAGATATGGAATTTTGTTTTCACGCGCATATTGCGCTGTCATGATCTTGCCTTCAACACCACGACCACCGAAACCGCCCGGTACCAGAATCGCATCCAGACCTGCCAGCATTTCTACGCCTTTGGATTCAACATCCTGTGAATCTACGTACTTGATGGTCACAGACAAGCGGTTTTTCAGGCCAGCGTGCTTCAGTGCTTCGTTGACTGACTTATATGCATCCGGCAGTTCGGTGTATTTACCGACCATACCGATAGTGACTTCACCGGTAGGATTGGCATCTTCATAGATAACGCGCTCCCACTCGCTCAGATCGGCTTCCGGGGCGGTAATACCAAAGCGCTGACAAACCAGTTCATCCAGACCCTGCGACTTGATCAGCTGAGGGATCTTGTAGATGGAGTCAACGTCTTTCATTGAGATAACAGCTTTTTCCGGCACGTTACAGAACAAGGCAATCTTGGCTCGCTCATTGGCCGGAATCATACGGTCAGAACGGCAGATCAGCACATCCGGCTGAATACCGATAGACAGCAGTTCTTTGACTGAGTGCTGAGTAGGCTTGGTTTTCACTTCGCCGGCCGCGGCCAGGTAAGGCACCAGAGTCAGGTGCATAAACATTGCACGCTCACGGCCCAGCTGCACGCCCAGTTGGCGAATTGCTTCCATAAATGGCAGGGACTCGATATCACCGACCGTACCGCCCACTTCGACGATAGCAACGTCGTGGCCTTCTGCACCGGCAATCACACGCTCTTTGATAGCGTTAGTAATATGAGGGATGACCTGAATGGTCGCACCCAGATAGTCACCACGACGCTCTTTACGCAGCACGTCTTCATAGACACGGCCAGCAGTAAAGTTGTTGCGCTTGGTCATCTTGGTACGGATAAAACGCTCATAGTGACCAAGGTCAAGGTCGGTCTCTGCACCGTCTTCCGTAACGAATACTTCACCGTGTTGAATCGGGCTCATAGTGCCGGGATCAACGTTAATGTAAGGGTCTAGCTTCATCATGGTCACTTTCAGACCACGGGCCTCTAAGATGGCCGCCAGTGAGGCTGCAGCAATACCTTTACCTAGGGAGGATACAACACCGCCCGTCACAAAAATGTAATTCGTTGTCATGTTTAACCTGGAAGATTGGTGTAGAGGATAAAAAGTATCTGGACGGGAAATTAGTATACCAGACACATTTTATTGCCACAACGTGAAAACTATCACAGTAAACCCAGACGCTTTTTGTTCCAAATCAAGCCCGGTATCCTTGATGGAAAGTCCGCTTACGGGTTAGTGCTCACTTTGATGCTGAAACAGACTTTTCCTTGCGCTTAACATTTTCCCACTCGGCATCCAGCTCATCCAGTGAACATGCGTCAATCGACTTGCCCTGTTCCAGCACACAACGTTCCACTTCGCGAAACCGGCGCTCGAACTTACGGTTCGCTTTGTGCAAGGCCATTTCCGGTTTCACTTTCAGGTGCCGGCTCAGGTTAACAACAGCAAACAGCAGATCCCCGATCTCCTCTTCGATGCGTTCCTGACTGGGTACCGCCTGATGGGCTTCTTCCATCACTTCATCGATTTCTTCCTGCACTTTGTCAACGACCGGCCCCAGCGTTGGCCAGTCGAAACCCAGCTGAGCGCAGCGTTTCTGGATTTTATCGGCCCGGTTCAAAGCAGGCATTGCCTTAGGGATATTAGCCAGAATACTGTCATCCTGCCCTTTTTCTGCACGCTCTTTGGCCTTTTCCGCTTCCCAGTTCGCATGTATTGCTGCTTCATCGGCGAAATCTTTATCTGCAAAAACATGAGGATGGCGACGAATCAGTTTGTGATTGATCGCGCCGACCACATCATCAAAATCAAACAAGCTTTTTTCTTTCGCCAACTGGCTGTAGAAGATTACCTGAAATAACAAATCGCCCAATTCTTCCTTCACATCATCCCAGCTCTCTTCAGCGATGGCATCTGCCACTTCATAGGCTTCCTCCAGCGTGTGGGGCACGATAGAGGCAAAATCCTGTTTGAGATCCCAGGGGCAACCCCGCTGCGGGTCGCGCAGCTGCGTCATGATGGAAAGTAAGGTGTTGATGGGCTTATCGCTCATGATGGTTATCCTGTGCTCTGTGTCAGGTTGTTATTGGGCACAAAACGGGCCGGAGCCCGTTTTGTCGATAGGATGAGATCAGTGCAGTCGTCTGGCTTCAAAGACATCTTTCACCTGCTCCAGGCGGAGGATCAGTCTGCCCAGACTGTCGAGATCAGTCAGCTCAATATCGAAATCCATGATCGCCATCTGCTTTTTGAAATCGATCCGGCTTTTCACGCCGGCCACTTTGACCTTTTCATTGTGCATGGTGTTGGTCAGATCTTTAATCAGGCCGTTACGCTCAGAAGCGGTTACCCTGACGGTCAGCGTGTAGCGCCCGGCAAAGCTTCCGCCCCAGACAGTATGAATGATCCGCTGCGGCGCCACATGACGCAGTTCTTCCAGCTGTTCACAGTCGCTGCGGTGAACCGAAATCCCCCGCCCCTGTGTCACAAAGCCGACTATGTCATCACCGGGAATGGGCTGGCAGCAACGCGCCAGGTGGGTCATCAGGTTATCCACCCCTTCCACCACCACAGCATCGCGCTGCGGCTTTTTCTGGCTGGCTTTGCTGCCCGCCTCGGTTAAACGCTCCAACAACTGCTGATCTTCTTCTTCAGCCGTGGGCTTGTTCACCAGCGCATTGATGTGGTTAATCACCTGATTAATACGCAGATCACCGCTACCGATACCGGCGAACAGCTCATCGGTCGAGTTCACGTTAAAGCGCTTCAGGGCATAGGACTCGGCATCTTTCATGGTGGCGCCGATTTTATGCAGCTCCTGCTCCAGAATTTCCCGGCCAGCCGTGATGTTTTTATCTCTGTCTTGCTTACGAAACCAGGCATGCACCTTGGCTCGTGCCCGGCTGGAATTGACAAAGCCCAGGTTCGGATTCAGCCAGTCACGCGACGGATTCGGCTCTTTCTGGGTGATGATTTCAACCTGATCCCCCATTTGCAGGTGATAGGTGAAAGGCACAATTCGCCCTTCCACTTTGGCCCCGATACAGCGGTGACCAACTTCAGAGTGAATGTGATAGGCAAAATCGAGCGGAGTAGCATTCAAGGGCAGATCGACCACATCCCCTTTCGGGGTGAAGGCATAGACTCTGTCATCGAAGACCTGACTGCGCAGCTCTTCGAGCATTTCGCCAGAGTCGGACATTTCTTCCTGCCAGGCCAGCAGCTTACGCAGCCAGTTGATTTTCTCATCATAGGCAGAGTGAGCGCCGGCAGAGGTGCCGGATTCTTTGTATTTCCAGTGCGCGGCCACCCCCAGCTCGGATTCTTCGTGCATCTGCTTGGTGCGGATCTGGATCTCAATAGCTTTGCCTTCCGGGCCGATCACCACAGTGTGGATCGACTGATAACCGTTGGGTTTGGGGTTGGCCACATAATCATCGAACTCTTTGGGCAGATGGCGATATTTGGTATGCACCACCCCCAGTGCCGCATAGCAGTCCTGAAGCTGATCCGCGATAATACGCACCGCTCGCACATCAAACAGCTCATCAAAAGCGAGATTCTTTTTCTGCATTTTGCGCCAGATGCTGTAGATATGCTTAGGCCGCCCATGCACCTCCGCCTTGATATTCGACGCTTTCATCGACTCATCCAGATCCTTAACGAAATGGTCGATGTAGTGCTCCCGGTCGATACGGCGCTCAGACAGCTGTCTGGCGATCTGCTTATAGGTATCCGGGTGTTTGTAGCGAAACGCGTAATCTTCGATTTCCCACTTAAGCTGACCGATACCCAAACGGTTTGCCAGCGGGGCATAGATATTGGAACACTCCCGCGCCGCGGCACGACGAACATTATCCGGCTCGTCCTTCACCTCGCGCAGATTACAGATGCGCTCGGCCAGTTTGATCACCACGCAGCGGAAGTCATCCACCATAGAAAGCAGCATGCGGCGAATATTATCGACCTGTGCCGATTGTGCCGCGCCTTCTTTGATGGCATTCAACTGGCTGATTGCCGCCATCTGCTTAACGCCCTTGACCATTTGCAGAATGGTCTGGCCGTATTCCTCTTTGATGTCATCACTCTTGTAGAAGCCACCTTCAACAAGCGGGAACAGCAGGGCCGCCACCAGAGTGTCGGTATCCATACTGAGCATCACCAGGATTTCAACCATTTCCCGGCCACGCCACAGTAACTGACCGCCCGCTTCCTTGTTGTCCAGATGCGCTTCACAGCGCTGATAGGTTTGGAGCAGACGGTCCGAGGTTTTAGCATCCTGCAGCAGACTCTCTACCCAGGGTACCAACTCAAATTTTGCGTTTTCCTTCAAATGCGCACCGCGAACTGCGACCATGATTCTGTCCTGTATAGCGTTATTACGGATGGCTTTCTGTTACTCCCTGCGGCCTTTGTCGGCTCAGCCTGGCATCAGGTTCGGATAAACAGTGCCATAGATTCTAAGTGCCCCGTATGGGGAAACATATCCAGCATTCCCAGCCGTTGCAACTGATAGCCCTGTTGCAACAATACCTGACTGTCCCGCGCCAGTGTGGACGGATTGCAGGAGACATATAAAATCCGGCTGGGTGATAGCGCTGCCACTTCTTTCATTACCCCGGCAGCACCCGCGCGTGCCGGATCCAGCAATACTTTGTCGAAACCTTTGCTGGCCCAGCTGAACGACTCAATACCCTGTTCAAGATTGCCCTGATAAAAAGCCGTATTCGCCAGCTTATTCAGCGCCGCATTGGTACTGGCTCGACGCACCATCTCATCCACCCCTTCGACACCGACGACTTGCTGTGCTTTCTGAGCCAGCGGTAAACTGAAGTTACCCAGGCCACAGAAAAGATCCAGCACTCTGTCCTGCGGCTGAATATCCAGCCAGTCCAGCGCCTGTTCTATCATTCGGGTATTCACCGTCCGGTTCACCTGAATGAAATCTTTAGGCGAGAACTGCAGTGTCAAACCATTCACGGCATAGCAGGGCGTATCACCGGCCAGCTGGATCACTTCATCAGGTTCCGGCGCCAGGAAAAGCATAACATGATGACTGTCAGCAAATTGCTGAATGCTCGTCATATCCTGGTCAGAAAAAGGCTTGAGATGCCGGATAAGGACTACAGGGCCATTATCGGCTTCGACCAGCTCGACGTGCCCCAGGTTCCGGCGGCCCTGCAATTGCGCCAGTAATTCACGCAAAGGCGGCAGCAGAGCATTCAGCGAAGCCGCCAGTACCGGGCAATGCTCAATATCAACAATCTCTTTGCTCTGCTCTTGGCGAAAACCGAAACACAGCCCTTTGCCGGATTCAAACCTAAGGCTGAAACGCGCGCTCCGCCTGTACTGCCACTCTTCACCTGTAACAGGTTCGTCCTGCACTAATGCCGTTGCAGTCTCATTGTCACCACCCAAGGCAAACTTCGCCATCAACTCCCCCAGGGACTGGCGCTTGGCCGATACCTGGGCAGAATGAGAGAGATGTTGCAAGTTACACCCACCACACTGGTCATAGACAGGACACTGAGGTGTAATGCGCTCAGGGCTGTCAGTCAGTCGTTTGATGACTTTAGCCCGGGCATAGTGTTTTTTATTGTCAGTGAGCTGCACCAGCGCACGTTCGCCAGGCAGCAATCCCGGAATAAAAACCGGTTTGCGATCGAGATGGGCGATACCTGATCCCAGATGGTCCAGACGTGAAACCGTCACTTCTTTGTGTTTGGTGTCGCTGACAATTCGTTTAGTCGGCTTAAAAAAGCGTGCCATAATGTTGTAACTCACGGTGTTCTGTCGCCTTTTCAAGGCAACGCCGGATCGACTTCAATTGTCGCTACGGTAAAGATTCATTAAGCTAAGGGCTGGAACATGCTTGCGTGACCAGCATAGACAGCAATTCTCCCACAGAATCGAATTCTTGTAACCATGACCAAATACGGACTTCGCGCCCGGGTTTTCACCCTGACATTAGCACCAACCCTGATCATTGGCCTGCTATTGAGCGCATTTTTCACATTGAGCCGCTACCGTGATCTGGAGCATCAGCTGATTGCAACCGGCACCAGCATCATAGAGCCGCTGGCGATTGCCACCGAATACGGCATGGCAGATCATAACCGTGAAGCGGTCAGACGCATCATCAGTTATGCCCATCGCAAGCATTCCGATATTGTACGCAGTATCGCGGTATTTGACGGCAATAATGAGCTGTTTGTGACCTCAAATTTCCATCGGAATTTTGAGGCGCTGATGTTTCCCGATGATCAGCCGATCCCCTTCCTTCCTGACATCATCATCAATGACAGTACCATGATCATGCGGGCCCCTATACTGACAGAAGCACAGCAAAGTAACCTGTCCGCACCCGGGTTTCAGGCCAGGGCGCTGGGTTACATCGCCATTGAAATGGACATGAGCCCCCTGCGGCTGCAGCAGTATCAGGAAGTCTTTACTGCGCTGATGGTCTTGCTGCTGGGCCTGATCCTGTCGGGATTGTTTGCCTATCGCCTGATGCGAGATGTCACCCGCCCGATTTCGCACATGATCAGCGTCGTAGACAGAATTCGCCGCGGGCATCTCGATATCCGGATTGAAGGTGAATTGCTGGGTGAGCTGGATAACCTGAAAAACGGTATCAATGCCATGGCCATTTCGCTGTCTGACTACCATATCGAAATGCAGCAAAGCATCGATCAGGCCACGTCCGATCTGCGTGAAACCCTTGAGCAGCTGGAAATACAGAACGTTGAGCTGGATATTGCCAAGAAACGCGCTCAGGAAGCTGCCCGGGTCAAATCCGAATTTCTGGCCAATATGTCCCACGAACTGCGCACACCGCTGAACGGCGTCATCGGCTTTACCCGCCAGATGCTCAAAACCCGGCTCAGTGCCAGCCAGCACGATTACCTGCTAACGATAGAAAAATCCGCCAACAACCTGCTGACCATCATCAATGACATCCTGGACTTTTCCAAACTGGAAGCCGGTAAGCTGCTGCTGGAAAACATTCCGTTCGACTTCACCGACTCGCTGGATGAAGTCATGCGTTTGCTGGCACCCAGCGCCCACGAGAAAGGCCTGGAGCTGACACTGCGGGTTGATCAGCGTATTCCTACCGGTCTGATTGGCGATCCGCTGCGTATTCAGCAAGTGCTGACTAATCTGATCGGTAACTCAGTGAAATTTACCGAGCGCGGCAACATAGACATTGCCGTGGAGCTCAAAGCCGATCGCGATGAGAGCCTCGAATTGCAATTCATGGTCCGTGATACCGGGATAGGGATTTCGGAGCGCCAGCAAGCACAATTATTCCAGGCCTTCAGCCAGGCTGATGCCAGCATTTCACGCCGCTATGGCGGAACCGGGCTGGGGCTGGTGATCACCCAGAAACTGGTTACTCAGATGGGCGGCGAGATCAGCCTGACCAGTCGCCTGCACCAGGGTTCCACCTTCTGGTTCACCCTCAAACTGACCAAAACTGACCTGCCGGTATCTCAGCCTATCGATACCAGCGAGCTGAAAAACCGCCACCTGCTGCTGATAGAACCCAACCTGCAGGCGGCCAACGTGCTGCAGCAACGCCTGCTGCAAGCCGGACTGGATGTGACCTACCGGGCCGACATGCCGGAGGACGATGTTGAACATCACGACTTTGCCCTGCTCTGCCTGTCACCGGGCGAACAGCCACCGCTGGCAACGATTCTGGATAAAGTCTTTAAAGCCGAGCAACTGGCCGACAAAGTTTTAGTGTGCCTGCCCACCACAGAGCTGGCCTTGTCGGAACGCTTACTCAGTGCCGGTGTGACGGCTTGTCTGGGTAAACCGCTGGCCCGGCGTAAACTGTTTGATGCCTTGATTGGCCAGACAGATCATCAGGAAGAGCCCGAACCACTGCCACTGGCTGTCACGAACGATGCCCTGCTGCCGCTCACCGTTATGGCGGTTGATGACAACCCGGCCAACCTGAAACTGATCGCCGCCCTGCTCAGTGAACGGGTAGAAACCGTGATTACCGCCACCGGCGGCCGTAAAGCCGTGGATTACGCGCAGCAGAAAGCCTTTGATTTAGTCTTCATGGATATTCAGATGCCTGAGATGGACGGCGTCAGAGCCTGTGAGGCGATTCATGAAACCACGCTGAACAGCCATACGCCCGTCATCGCGGTCACAGCCCATGCGATGGCTGGCGAACGTGAACGCTTGCTTCGTGCCGGGATGGACGATTACCTGACCAAGCCCATTGAAGAACAGATTTTGCAGCAGATGCTGGCCAAATGGATTCCGCAGCCGCAGAGCAACAGTTCAGCACCTGCCGTGGCTTCCGCAGCGCCATCCGTTAAACCTGATACAGTGAATAATAACGTCAGCTGGGACTGGGATCTGGCGCTGAAACAAGCCGCAGGCAAAGAAGACCTGGCCCGTGACATGTTGCAGATGCTGCTCGATTTTATGCCCGAAGTGGAAATGCTGGTCAATGAAGTGCTGGACGGCAAAGACATTGACCTGTGGCCGTCCATCCACAAACTGCATGGCAGTTGCGCCTACAGTGGCGTGCCAAGGCTGAAAAACCTCTGCTACACCCTGGAAACCCAGCTCAAAGCCGGGAGTTCAGCCACCGAGCTGGAACCGGAACTGTTCGAGCTAATCGACGAAATGAACAATGTGGTCAGGGCATCGCAGGCTTACCGGCAGTAACACCCATCAAGCAGAAAGGATGACCTTTCTGCTTTGTTTCATGCTTTTGGCAGCCGGCAGGTGAGTGACATGCCAATACCAGCCACCACCTTTGAGGCTCTTACGTCAAATCTTGTTCACTCCTCACATTTTTTCGTCAAAAAAAGGGAAACAACGTTTCCCTTTCTTTATCTCCGGCGGACTGATTGCGCTTTCAGCCCGACTCCAGGATCACGGTTGCCACTGCATAGTGTTTTTCATCGGCAATGGTCAGGTGAATATGGCGGACCGCCATCTGCGCGGCCAGCTCGGCCGCTTTACCGGCCAATGCCAACTCTGGCTTGCCGCGTTCGTTATTAGTGACGGTAAAATCCTGAAACGAGACACCGCAGGCTATGCCTGTTCCCAGCGCTTTGGCGGCCGCTTCTTTTACGGCAAAACGCTTAGCCAGATAGCGACCTGCCTGCTTATGCTGACTGAAAATGGTTAACTCTTCAGGTGTCAGTACCCGCCGGGCAAACGTCTCGCCGGCACGGGCGAGTACATGTTCGACACGGGCAATTTCAGCAATGTCTGTCCCCAATCCGACAATAGCCATGTTACCAGCGTGCTTCCAGCATCACGGCTTTCATGTCTGCCACGGCTTTATGCAGGCCGTCAAACACGGCACGGCCGATAATGGCATGACCAATATTGAGCTCGTAAATCTCAGGTAGGGCCGCAATGGGTTTGACATTGTGATAGGTCAGCCCGTGGCCTGCATTGACTTTGATACCCTGATCATGGGCATAACTGGCCGCAGCAGCAATTTTCTTCAGCTCGGCCTGTTGCTCTGTGTCCGTTGCTGCATCGGCGTAATGGCCGGTATGCAGCTCGATATAAGGCGCACCACAAGCCACAGCGGCATCGATTTGCGCGCGATCCGCATCAATGAACAGAGAAACCAAAATACCCGCCGAGCTCAGTTTCTCGGTCGCTGCTTTCACTTTGTCCAGTTGACCCACCACATCCAGGCCGCCTTCAGTGGTCAGCTCTTCTCGTTTTTCCGGCACCAGGCAGACGAACTCAGGTTGGGTATCCAGCGCTATCTGCACCATCTCATCGGTCACTGCCATTTCCAGATTCATACGCGTCTGAATGGTGTCGCGCAGAATGCGGACATCGCGGTCAGTAATATGACGACGGTCTTCGCGTAAATGAATGGTAATACCATCAGCGCCTGCGCGTTCTGCCACTTCGGCCGCATGCACCGGATCCGGGTACCGGGTGCCGCGGGCATTACGTAAAGTCGCAACGTGGTCGATATTGACGCCGAGCAGTATATTCTTCATGTAGCGGTACTCCTTCCTCTAGGGACAAACAATTCCCTGCTTTTTAATGGTTTGCTGCCAAGATACGGTTTCAGGGCCATACGTGTAAAGCGCTTTGCTGCCCTGAGCTGATCCTGGGATTCAAAATGCCGGGCGGCAATGGCTTTCAGTTGCCGTCCGGTAAACGTCAGCTGGCCGGCAACCATAGAAGCAATAAAACCTCTTTGCTCCCGGTAGTTATACGTCATTTCATCGTCAACCGGCAGCCCGCTGCCGGCACAATGAAGAAAGTCCACACCGTAACCCAAGTGATCCAGCAGCGCCAGTTCAAAGCGGCGTAGTGCGGGTTCGGGATTTTCCGCCTGAGCAAGCCCTCTCAGCACATTGAGATAATCAAGAAACAAGGCAGGATAAGGCGTCTGAACTTCCAGTACCCGAGCCAGAATCTCGTTCACATACAAGGCGGAATACAGGATATAGCTGCGCATGGGCAGCCCGATACTGATAGGTTCGGCGTGAGTCAGAACCGGCATAGTGCCGCGGCCAGTCCATTTGATGAATAGGGGGGTAAATGGCTGAAGCGCTCCTTTGAGATTGGAGCGCTTACGACGGGCACCTTTCGCTATTAGGGTGATCCGACCGGACTCTTCACTGAAGACATCCAGGATCAGGCTCGTCTCGCTGTAGTGACGAGAGTGCAGAACAAAACAGCGCTGCAACCCTTCCATCGCTGTCCTTAAAGATCGTCGATATAGCCAAGACTACGCAGGGCGCGTTCGTCATCAGCCCAACCGGATTTCACTTTCACCCACAGTTCAAGGTACACCTTGCGCTCGAACAAATCTTCCATGTCGAGACGGGCTTCGCGGCCAATGGTTTTGATTTTCTCGCCACCTTTGCCTATCACCATCTTCTTCTGGCCTTTACGCTCAACCAGAATCAGACCGTTGATATCAAAGCCATCGGTTTCCGGATTATAGTCAAAACGCTCTATATCAACGGTCACAGAGTACGGCAATTCTTCGCCGGTAAAACGCATCAGCTTTTCACGGATAATTTCCGAGGCCATAAAACGCTGAGAGCGATCTGTCACGTACTCTTCCGGGAAGTAATACTCCCCTTCCGGCAAACAACCGCGGACTATCTTTTCAACATCCTCAATACCGGTACCATGCTTGGCAGCAATCGGCACGATAGCTTTGAAGTCCATTTTTTTCGCCAGCTCCTGCATATGCGGGAACAGATCGTACTTCATTTTGACGTTATCGACTTTGTTGACCAGCAGCACCACAGGCAGGCCGCTTTTCGCCAGCTTGTTAAGCACCATTTCATCGTCCGGCGTCCACATGGTGCCGTCCACCAGGAACAGCACCAGTTCAACATCGGTCAGCGAGCTGCTGGCCGCACGGTTCATCAGGCGGTTAATGGTACGCTTTTCCTCGATATGCAGCCCGGGGGTATCCACATACACAGCCTGGTAACCGTCTCGGGTATCCACGCCCATGATACGGTGGCGGGTAGTCTGCGGTTTACGCGAGGTGATCGACAACTTCTGCCCGACCAGACGGTTAAGCAGTGTTGATTTACCGACATTCGGACGGCCAACGATGGCAATAAAGCCACAATGTGTTTTATCTGTCATGATTCTAACTGCTTCAATGCCAGTTCTGCCGCAGCCTGCTCAGCCTTGCGCCGACTACCGCCTTTACCAACCACAGGGTTATCCAGCCCCGAGACGTCGCACTGTACAGTGAATTCCTGATTGTGTGCTTCACCCTGTACCTTAGTTACAGTATATGCCGGAAGCGGTAAACGACGCCCCTGAAGGCATTCCTGCAGACGGGTTTTCGGGTCTTTCTGGTTTATACCGGGTTGTATGGTGTCCAGACGACTCTGATACCAGCTCAAAACGATATGGCGGACACATTCGATATCACTGTCGAGGTAAATTGCCCCAATAATGGCTTCGACACAGTCAGCCAGAATGGAATCGCGGCGATAACCGCCGCTTTTCAGTTCGCCCGGCCCCAGCAGCAGATGGTCACCCAGCTCGAATTCGCGGCCTAATTCAGCCAGCGTTTTACCCCGGACCAGAGTGGCGCGCATCCGGCTCATATCGCCTTCGTCAACTTTAGGGAAGCGATGGTATAGCTCATCGGCAATCACAAAGCTCAGGATAGAGTCACCCAGGAACTCCAGACGCTCGTTGTGCGTGCCGTTGGCGCTTCTGTGTGTCAGCGCCAGGGTCAGTAATTCGCTGTTCTTAAATTCGTGTCCCAGCTTACGCTGGAGTCTTTGTACAGGAGATGTCATTTTTTCCCGATCAGTCTATGCCTCCGATGCGGCTGAAGCGCACACCGGTAGGAATCCAAGAGGGAAGTACACTATCGGCACTTCGTTCAAATTCAAAGCTGATCCAGATCCCGACCGCCTTGCCAACCAGATTTGCTTCCGGCACGAATCCCCAGTAGCGGCTGTCCGCACTGTTATCACGATTGTCACCCATCACAAAGTAGTGACCTTCAGGTACCACCCACTCAGCCAGCCCGGGACGCGGTTGATAATCAAACGTCTGATTCGGTCTTAGCGGATGGATCAGAATGTCATGTTTCGCCTCACCAAGCTGCTCAGTAAACTGGATCAGCCGGGTTCGGTTCTGAACAAAATCACTGTCGTGCATCTGACTCATCATGACAGGTTTACATTCTGTGGTGCCTTTAGGTGCAATACAGATCTGCTTATTGTCACTATAGCGAACTAAATCGCCCGGCAATCCCACAACGCGCTTAATGTAATCAACATTAGGGTTTACCGGGTATTTAAAGACAGCAATGTCTCCACGTTCAGGTTCGCCAGTTTCCACCAGTTTATGACGAAATACAGGATCGCGCAGACCATAAGCAAATTTTTCAACCAGAATGAAATCGCCAACCAGCAATGTCGGCATCATCGATCCGGATGGGATCTGGAACGGCTCATATATAAACGAGCGAAACACCATGATAAGCGCTATCACAGGGAACATAGAGCTGGTCGATTCAACCCAGCCAGGCTGTGGCGCAACAGCTTCCAAGGTTTTAGCATCCACCTGGCCACCGGCATTGGCCGCCGCAGCGTCGATTTTCAACTGACGCTTAGGTGCCCAGAGGAACCGGTCCAGTGCCCAGATAATTCCGGTCACTATGGTTGCCAGCACTAAAATTAACGAAAACAGATTTGCCATTGCTGTTCCTAATGTCCCTATGATGAATTTTTCATGGTCTCTCAGGGTCTGAAGACCCTAACCATTCCGCCGCATAATGCGGCGGAAGGCGGACTCGAATTATTTGTCTTTACCTACATGCAGTATGGCGAGGAAGGCTTCCTGCGGCAGTTCGACATTGCCGATCTGCTTCATGCGCTTTTTACCTTCTTTCTGCTTCTGCAGCAGTTTTTTCTTACGGCTCACGTCACCACCATAACACTTGGCGATAACGTTTTTGCGTAACTGTTTCACGGTCGAGCGAGCGATAATGTGGTTACCGATCGCTGCCTGAATCGCGATATCAAACATCTGGCGGGGAATGAACTCCCTCATTTTCTCAACCACATCACGACCACGCGACTGCGCATGGTCTTTATGGGTAATGATAGCCAGCGCATCAACACGGTCACCGTTTAACAGGATATCGACCCGAACCATGTCAGATTCCTGATAACGCTGGAAGCCATAATCCAGAGAGGCATAACCGCGCGATGTTGACTTCAGACGGTCGAAGAAATCCAGTACCACTTCTGACATCGGAATGTCATAAGTCAGCGCAACCTGGTTACCGTGGTAAACCATATCGACCTGAGAGCCGCGTTTTTCAACACACAGAGTAATCACATTACCCAGGTATTCGCTTGGCACCAGAATGTTACAGCGGGCAATCGGCTCACCAATGATTTCAATATCATTAATAGGCGGCAGTTTGGCCGGGCTGTCAACATACAGCATGTCGCCATTACTCTTCTTCACCTCATACACTACAGTCGGTGCAGTGGTGATCAGATCCAGATCGTATTCACGCTCCAGACGCTCCTGAATGATTTCCATGTGCAACATGCCAAGGAAACCACAGCGGAAGCCAAAGCCCAGAGCGGCAGAGCTTTCCGGTTCATAGAACAGTGAAGCATCATTCAGGCTCAGTTTGCCCAGCGCATCACGGAAGTTCTCATAATCGTCAGACGATACCGGGAACAGGCCTGCATACACCTGAGGTTTCACTTTTTTAAAGCCTGGCAGCGCCTTTTCACAGCCGTTCTTCGCCAGTGTCAGGGTATCGCCCACCGGCGCGCCCAGGATATCTTTAATACCACAGACCACCCAGCCCACTTCGCCCGTTCTCAGTATGTCTTTATCCACCTGTTTCGGAGTAAAGATACCGATACGGTCAACGTTCCAGGTCTGTCCTGTGCTCATGACCTTGATCTTATCGTTCTTCTTCAGGGCGCCGTTTTTAATGCGGACCAAAGAAACAACGCCCAGGTAATTATCGAACCAGGAGTCGATGATCAGCGCCTGTGGCGGCGCATCCGGGTCGCCTTCTGGCGCAGGAATCGAACGCACGATGTTTTCCAGCACCTCGTCAACGCCCAGGCCAGTTTTGGCTGAACAACGGGTGGCTTCTATCGCGTCGATACCGACGATTTCTTCAATTTCTTCCGCGACACGTTCAGGATCAGCCGCTGGCAGATCGATTTTGTTCAGGATCGGCACAACTTCCAGATCCATTTCAATCGCGGTATAACAGTTAGCCAGTGTCTGGGCTTCCACACCCTGACCGGCATCGACCACCAGCAACGCACCTTCACAGGCCGCCAGCGAACGGGAGACTTCATAGGAAAAGTCTACGTGTCCCGGTGTGTCGATAAAGTTCAGTTGATAGGTTTCACCATCTTTTGCCGTGTAATTGAGCGTCACGCTCTGGGCCTTGATGGTGATGCCACGTTCACGTTCCAGATCCATTGAATCAAGCACTTGCGCAGCCATTTCACGATCGGAAAGGCCACCGCAGACTTGAATCAAGCGGTCAGATAACGTCGACTTACCGTGGTCGATATGTGCAATAATCGAAAAGTTACGAATGTGCTTCATGAATTGGCGTGACTAACTCGTGATTAAAAAATGAATGGGATCTTACGATCAAGTTGGCAGATTCTACCGAATTTCAACGGCTGCTGCTATCTTTCGATAGTGCATTTGTTTCCAGCCCCTCCGCGACAGGCTTTCCGAGCACCCGAATCAGGCTGGGTTGATAATCCCCCAGGGCCGATAATCTTCTGGCGCGATATCGCGCAATCAGCAGTCCTACCACGCCACCGGCAAGGGCACAGGCAATTACGCCCCCTTCGCCACCGCCAGCCAGCTCAACAAACCACCACTGGCCGAGCAAGGTCCCCAACAGCAGACACACTAACGGCAGCACGTAAACCAGCAACGCAGATTGCAGCACGCTGCGTTCAGATAACCCGATTTCAACCAGCTGACCGATGTGAATAGGATCATTAATATGGGTTGTCGATAACGTCAGTTGATGCTGGCGACCAGGTAATACTTTGCTGACCACGCCTGTGCCACAGCTATTTTGTGAGGCACAGGATCCGCAGCTGGTTTGCTGCTGGCAACTGACGATGATCTGCTTTTTATCAACAGCCACCACTGTGGCCAGTGAATGCATCATGGCTGGCTGACTCCCTGAAAAGAGACCGACTCAGCCACCCGGCGCGCCGTTGCCGGCGGTATGTCACCGACAACAGTGATCTCTTTGTCTTTCAGTAACTGGCTGTGCAGCGTACGTCGTCCCTGGCGAACCAGTTGTTCCCGCACACTGAAGCCATCTGCAGCCGAGACATAAATAGAAAAACTAAACAGGCCGTCCGTATACATCTGGCTTTCAACCGGACGCTCAGTCAGCATCAGGCGGTGTCGGTTGTGTGAAATACTTTCAAAGCCCAGCGGCAACCAGTCGACCTGCCAGGACAAGTCCACCTGTGGCTGTGGCGGTAGCTGAACCACTTCCGGCAGTTTCACTGATTTCAGACTTTCCAGAATATCGGCCACTTTGTCATTCACGACAAAAGACACTGCGCGGTATTGTTCTAAAGGCTCACCATCCCGATCCAGCAAATCAGCCCGCAAGACTAAATGAGAGCGGGTGTCCATCCACAACAGGTAGGAATAGCGGGCGCCGTCTTTGGGCGCGATACGTACCACATCACAGGCGGTTCCCGCCTCACGGGATCGTCCCATGGGGATGAAGTCATAAAACTGGGCCAGCTCTGCGACATTGGTACGCATAATCGGCGGCAAAGGGGCCACCATGCGATTGCTGTCGATGGTAAACGGGTCCAGCCCTGGCTCAAAGTAACTGACTTCTTTGCCACGCTGAATAACCTCACGCGGCGGACCGCTGAGGTACACCAGATGTGCAAATGTCTCGCCATCTTCTACTGCATGGCGATAACGTAAGGGTTCAATACTGTTTTTCTTGATGAGGATGTAAGACACCTCATAGCTCAACTGCCTGGTTGCCTGATCCATTTGATGCAACAAAGCCTCTGCAGAAGTCATAGCGTCTTCTTCCGCAGAGGCTTGCCAAGGCATAGCCAAGCTGACCAGTGTCAGAGCACCGACCAGAATTTTCTTCATATCACCGCCACGAATCAGTGTGATTCCAACAGGGTTCTATCCAGACTGCCGTCTTCCGCATTCAGGCGCAGTTGCAACTCATAGTCCTGTAACATCGCATTAATACGACGTCTTTGTTCCATCAGTTGTGCTTCGCTTGGCGATTCAGTCCGGGTACGAACAGAATCCCGCGTCAGGCTGACTGGTTCAGCAGTTCCGGCAAAAGGAATGGTCTGTAAAACAGGCACCTGAGTATTAGCATCACTCGCTAACCCAGCCTCTTCACCACCGTTATATTGTTGTACGCCGACAATCACTGCCAAAGAAACACAGGCAGCTAATGCCACCTGACCAAATTGTGTCAGCCAGGCTGGCATAGTACGACGTGCCTGATGGGGCGTTGGTTGCTCCACATGCGGCAGAGACACTACATTCGCCGACGCCGCGACACTGTCTGCAAGGCTGTGCGCGGGTTCATTATCGAGCGCCATCGCCACGTTTCCGGCGATATCCCACTTGGGGTGCCCCGGCGCTTCACCGTGCATCACATCGCTCATCAATTGATAAGCTTGCCAGCTTTGCTTTGCATTATCATCCACCAGAAGCTGGTTTATGATACTTTGATCAACGTCTTCACCATCAAGCAAAGCCGAAATCTTTTCTTTATCAGCCATCTTTGTCACCGTTTGGCCCAAATATTAGCGCTGCATTAGGGGGGCAATACGTTTTTCTACCGCCTCCCGAGCCCGGAAAATACGGGAACGTACCGTACCCACCGGACAGCCCATGACTTCCGCAATTTCCTCGTAACTCAATCCTTCAAGTTCGCGAAGCGTAATTGCGGTTTTCAAATCATCCGGGAGGCTTTCTATGGTACTGAATACCACCCGCTTCAATTCATCTGACAACATTTGGTTCTCAGGGTTCGAAATTTCTTTTAATGCACTGCCATTTTCATAGTACTCGGCATCTTCCGCATCAACGTCTGTTGCAGGCGGACGGCGCCCCTGAGCCACCAAGTAATTTTTTGCCGTATTCACGGCTATACGATATAGCCAAGTATAAAATGCACTTTCCCCACGAAAAGACGGTAGCGCACGGTAAGCTTTGATAAAGGCTTCCTGCGCCACATCCGGCACATCACCGGAATTGCCAACATAACGGGCAATAAGGTTGCAAACCTTGTTCTGGTACTTTACGACCAGTAAATTAAAGGCTTGCTTGTCCCCTCGCTGTACTCGCTCAATCAGTGCCTGGTCAGTTAACTGCTCGCTCATTCGAGCGTGTACTCCTCTGTCTGTGACAAGGTCATCTCTGCTCTGAACCGTACCGGATGCAGCCAATTTACCCATCCTGTGTTCAGAACTATTTATATTCTATGGACATAGAAGCCTAAAGAATTACTGACCCCAAAAAAAGCGCAAAGTTCCCGCACACCTTACTGGCACATTCGCCCGGGTGCAACTGCCATTCATTCTGGCAGATGTACGCCGCCAGGGGCAATTTGCCTTACCTAGCTTTACAGATCAAAAAAGCCCCACATAAAGGGTTTTTTGGTAATATGGCGAGCTTACCACAGGGATATGAGATCAATATGAACGAGAACCGAGAACACAGTTGTGACGTCCTGGTCATCGGTAGCGGCGCAGCAGGCCTCTCTCTGGCCTTGCGTCTGGCTCCGATGTGTAAAGTGCTCGTCCTGAGTAAAGGCCCGCGGAGTGAAGGGGCGACTTACTATGCTCAGGGCGGTATCGCTGCTGTTTTTGATGAAACAGACAGTGTGGACTCTCATGTTGAAGATACTCAGATTGCCGGTGCCCATCTTTGTGATGAAGAAGTGGTTCGCTTCATTGCTGAAAATGCCCGCGATTGCGTGCAATGGCTGATAGACGCCGGGGTGCCCTTTGATCAGGAAGACAACAGCACCGATGATCATCCTCGCTACCACCTGACACGCGAAGGCGGCCACAGTCACCGCCGGATTCTGCACGCAGCAGATGCGACTGGCATGGCCATGCAAATGTCGCTGCAGGACAATGTTCACAACCACCCGAATATTGAAGTACTGGAACGCCATAATGCGCTGGATCTGATCACCAGTCATAAAATAGGTGAGGCCGATGCGCCCAACCGGGTTCTCGGTGCTTACATCTGGAACCGCCAGCGTGAGTCTGTCGAAACCGTGCGGGCCAAATTCGTAGTGCTGGCCACCGGAGGGGCTTCTAAGGTGTATCAGTATACCTCGAACCCGGATGTCTCATCCGGTGATGGCATCGCCATGGCCTGGCGGGCAGGCTGCCGTGTCGCTAATCTGGAATTCAATCAGTTTCATCCCACCTGCCTTTTCCATCCAGAAGCGCGTAATTTCCTGCTGACCGAAGCCCTGCGCGGCGAAGGGGCATATCTGCGCCGTCCGGACGGCTCCCGCTTTATGCAAGAGTTTGACGAGCGTGCCGAGCTGGCCCCGCGGGACGTCGTTGCCCGCGCAATCGACTATGAGATGAAGCGACTGGGTGCAGACTGCATGTATCTGGATATCAGCCATAAACCCGCTGATTTTGTGACCAAGCATTTTCCGACCATCTACGAAAAACTGCTCGGCTACGGTATCGACATTACCAAAGATGCCATTCCCGTTGTCCCGGCCGCCCACTATACCTGTGGTGGAGTCATGGTCGACCGGCAGGGACAAACAGACCTGAACGGCTTATATGCCATTGGCGAAGTCAGCTATACCGGCCTGCACGGTGCCAACCGCATGGCGTCGAACTCGCTGCTGGAGTGCGTGGTCTATGCCTGGTCTGCGGCCGAGCACATCAGTCAGCACCTCAATGAAGTGAGCTTATCGTCATCTATCCCGCTGTGGGATGAAAGTAAAGTCTCCAATTCAGATGAGGAAGTTGTCATCCAGCACAACTGGCATGAATTGCGTCTGTTCATGTGGGACTATGTCGGCATAGTGCGCACCACCAAACGCCTGGAGCGGGCCATGCGCCGGATCCAGCTGCTGAAGCAGGAAATTGATGAGTACTACAGTAACTTCAGAGTGTCCAACAATCTGCTGGAGCTGCGGAACCTGCTGCAGGTCGCCGAACTGATGGTGCGCTGTGCGCTGGAGCGAAAAGAAAGCCGGGGGCTGCATTACACCCTGGATTATCCGGATATGCTGGAGACGCTGTCACCCACCATACTGGATCCGCGTAATCCGCAATAAAAACAATAGCAACGGGAGCCACCCGGGCTCCCGTCAGTAATGTCAGTGATGTCTTCCTACCTCAGCGGTCAGCTCATACTTTGTAGGCTTTGATCGCCTGCGATAAGGTGTGGGCCTGCACGGAAACAGAGTGGGCTGCCTGCGCATTTTCCTGCACCACCACCACATTGCTATTGGTGACATCGCGAATCGACACGACCCGCGCACCAATATCTTCAGACACCTGGCTCTGCTGCTCCACCGCCGCAGCGATTTGGGTGCTGGAATCCAGTATCCGCTGCATATCGGCAATCACGGTTCGGATCTTTGCCTCCGCACTTTGCGCCTGGGCCACACTGTCATCCCCTTGCACCCGACAGTGCTCAATATGGCTGACCACTTGTTCCGTCTGCTGCTGCAGTGAGCTGATAATGCTGGTGATTTCTTGCGTTGACTGTTGGGTGCGCATGGCCAGAGAGCGTACCTCATCGGCCACGACCGCAAATCCCCGCCCTTGTTCACCGGCCCGGGCGGCCTCGATGGCAGCATTCAATGCCAGCAGATTGGTTTGCTCAGCAATGTTTTTAATCACTACAACCACAGAGCCGATACTGTCTGACAAACCGGAAAGACTGGACACTTCCTGGCTGCTCTGAGCCAGCCCTGCGGACAGCTGATCAATCCGTGCACGCGTTTCGACAACTTCCGATAACCCTTGTGTGGCTTGATCATGGCTGCGGCCCGTCTGTGAAGCCGCTTCATGGGTAATATGAGCCACTTCGCTGATGGTCGCTTGCATTTCTGTACTGGCCGCCGCCACAGAATCGCTGTCCAGCAGTTGGGCCGCCAGTGCCTGCTCTGCGTCCTGACTGCGGCGCTGAAGCTGAGAAGAAGCAGCACCGAGTTCAGACACGGCGGACTGCACATCCCCCACCAGCTTGCGCAAATTGCTCAGCAGATAGTTGAAGTGCGTCCCCATTGCAGCAAGCTCATCTTTACCTGAAGTATCGGCATGCAGGGTGAGATCATGACTGGCGGCGATACGGTTCATTAAGTGGCTCAAACGCTCAACCGGGGCCAGAATAGAGGCGCTGATTTTCCATGACAGCAAGATCAGCCCTGCAATGATGACAACGACAAGAAGCCAGGCCAGGCGGCTGATTGAAACCTTTACCTGATCTGCTTCTTTGTCTATCTGCTGCTGCATTTGGCCAAATTCGGCCTCAACCTGATGAGACAAGGCGCGGATCTGCCCTCTCAGTCCATCTTTATGGCTCAGGCCTACTCGGGTTTTCTGCGCCACCATCTGGTTGAATCTCTGATTAAACTCGCGGTAATCCCGACCTAACTGCGTATCCAGCTGATCACCGTATTGCGTGACAAACGCCTGATAGTCTGCCAGCAAAGCTTTGTCATCAGTCGCTGCAAATAACTTTGCCGTCAGTATCAAGCGATAAACATCCAATGTCTGCGTACTTTCAGATGCCAATGTCATCAGCTGCTCACCGCTTTGATACAATGACTGATAAATCCCTTGTGAGGGTGTCAGTCCCAGAGTCTGGTAGCCTGAGACCATTGCCTGCATACCCGCATGATAGTCGTGCATCTTACCTTGCAGAGTTGTCACTTGCGGCAGATCAATTGACAAGGCTGCCACATCTTGCTGCAACCGTGCTAATTGCGCCTGAAATTTATCGTAATTGCCATTGAAGGTCTGCAGGTACTTAAGATCCATACGTGCCAGAAAATCTTTTTCATTACGCCTTAGGTTAAGCAATGTCACTTCCAGTTGGTCAAGCTGACTGCCAGCCACTTCTATATTCACAAGCTTTTGATTGGTATAACTATTTACACCAAACAATAAAAAAATCGCTGTGACACTTAACCCTGCCAGCCCTAGCAGCTTATGCCTAACTTTCATTACACAAAATTCCTTAAAGGTATAAAATATTGGTATTTTATACACTTAATAGCCAAGAAGACATTATAAATTCCCAAGCAATCAATTACATCAACAATAAAGCAGAACTTTACTCTGCTCTGCTTTATGATCGCAATATTGTGATAACGGGCAGGACAAGAATGACACTGCTTCCAGAAGCCGGTGATAAAGGCAGCAGACTCAACCCTTGGCGTCAGCAGGTACGACAGAAAAGGCTCAGCAGACGGAAATCTTTGTCAGAACAGGCATCACGGCTGACGGCAAGCCAGTAATGCTGGTGGGCGCGTTTCAGCTCAATAACCAGTAATCGGGAGGTCAGCACACGGGTATGAAACAATTGCCAGCGGCAGCGCTGCCACTCAATTTGTCGATCATCAAATAAAATCAGCGTGCCATGAAGGGAGGCGAGCTGGATTCTGGCGCAAAGATACTCGCCCCACAGCCATTCACAAAACAGCCACCATAATGGCACGGGCAGAACCTCAGCAAACATCAGAAAAGACAACAGGCTTGCCACTGCCAGATATGCTCCGGTTAAAGCGGCAAGCAGGATAGAAGAAGGGTAAAGCGTCAGGTTAGCGAAGCTTGCTCTTGTTGTGGGCAACAATCTTGTCCACCATTGCAGCATGCGCAGGGTTAGTGCTGCGTCCGTGCTCCATCAGCCAGTTGAACAGGTCCGGGTCATCGCATGTCAGTAAAGACACAAAATCCTGGCGATCCTGCGGGTTTAAATCATCAAAGCACTCTTCAAAGAACGGCATGATAATGACGTCCAGCTCCAGCATGCCACGACGGCAGGCCCATCTAATTCGTGCTTTATCGTCTGCACCTATCATATCCAACCTCAACTCCTGGTGGTGTTCATTCTGCGGCAATACTACCAGCCAGTTTTCCTGCCGACTATCTGCAGTCACATATGGCACAACAAAATGAGAGCTGGTCGTGATAATACCCGACACAAAAACTCAGGTACTTTTGCATGCAGGCTGACAAAGCTCAGCCAGAGCGATAACATAGCGCTTATTCGAAGCTTTTCTGAAAGCTGAAGCCAGCTTTCCTTATCAACGACGGATTCGACTATGAGCACCTGGTCAGATACTTTGCAATTCGACACACTTTCACTTTCCGCTGACGCTCCTCTGCCATCACTTGCCCTGGTAAATCTCACCCAATGGGGACTGGTGACTCTGGTTGGTCAGGACAGCATTTCCTACTTACAGGGACAAGTCACCTGCGATGTCGTGTCTCTGAATGCCAGGCAGTCCACGCTTGGCGCGCACTGTGACGCCAAAGGTAAGATGCGCACCATCTTTCGCCTCTTTCATCACAGGGACGGTCTGGGCTGGCTGCAGCGTAAAAGCGTCATGGACACCCAATTGCCGGAACTGAAAAAGTACGCCATCTTTTCAAAAACCACTATAGAAGCCAGTACCGACGTCTTGCTGGGCCTGACAGGTGAGCAGGCACAAGCCACCATAGACAATGTGCTGGGTGGTGAAGGAGAGGTACGGGCATTCGACAAGGGGACCGCGGTAAAAATTGATGCGCAGCGCTGGCTCCTGGCGGTTGATAGCGCCGCAGCCGGTGAGATCGCAGAGAAAATCGCCGCCAAGGCCGTATTGTCAGACGACTCACTCTGGGATCTTTACGATATTCGCCAGGCCCTGCCCCGTATTGACACCGAAACCGGGCTGGAATTCATTCCACAATCCATGAACTTGCAGGCACTTAACGGCATCAACTTCAAAAAAGGCTGCTATACCGGTCAGGAAACGGTCGCCAGGGCCAAATGGCGCGGCATCAACAAACGGGCCATGTACATAGTCTCTGGCCAGGCCGAAAACTGCCCGAAAGCCGGCGATGTGCTGGAGCGCAGTGTCGGTGACAACTGGCGCAAAGGCGGCACAATCATTGCTGGCTATCAGTTCAGTGATCATCAGTCTCTGGCATTGGTCGTACTGCCCAATGATCTGGAGCCAGACACGGCTTTTCGTCTGGCTGCCGAACCTGAAAACCAGTGGCAACAACTGCCACTGCCGTATTCGCTGGATGAAGAGGCGTAATGCTGGATACTCCCATCACGCGTTATCTGCAGCAGGAAGGGGTTAACTTCCTGCTGCTCCCTCATAACAAGCCCGCCCGCACCATACAAGAAGCTGCCGAAGAGCGAGGCGTAGAGCCACATCAGATGGTCAAGTCGATACTTCTGCGGGATATGGGCGGGTTACACGTTCTGGCGTGTGTGCCCGGCACCAGGCAGGTTGATCCTAAAAAAGTCCGCACATTATTTGGCTGCTGCAGGATGACGTGCGCCGACGCCCAAGACGTTGAAGAAGTCACAGGTCTGACTATCGGCACTGTGGCCCCTATCGGGCTCAGACAGCCGCTGCCTGTGGTTTTTGACCTGTCACTCTCTCACTATCAGACAGTGAATATCAGCAGTGGTGATCGCATGGCAGGGATTGAGCTGGCGATGCAAGATCTTGTTCAGTTGTGCGCCCCCCTGTATGGCAATATCTGTCGCTAGCCAAAAACGGGCCTCCCTCCCATTTTTTGCGTAATCATTCACCCTTTTCGCAATTTAACGCACAGATCAGAGCAGTGGCACAGGTTAGCAGAAAACACTTTTTTATGGTCTTCACCTCATCCAGCTGTACAAAAAAACACCAATACATTCCTGCAGCAAATACCGTGACAGACAACTGGCCAAACCCAACCAGATAACTATAAGCAACTGATAAAAATAAGAAAAAAAGAAATGTAGCGGAATTGACCCATACCGGAATCCCGCCAGTTTTAATTGAGTATTCACACATCAATTCAGAATAATACTCTGCGCAATGATAAATCTGTAAAAATTAATTACACTAAGCCATCATTTTACATAAACATTATGCTGAGAGTATCACAAATATTTCATAGTCAATTCTCTATAATGGCCGCGAAATAAACACAACAACAATAGAAATAAGGCAAGGTTGCTCATCATTATGCGCATGTTTAAACAATATTTACCGAAACTGGTAGCCAAACACGTCAGCAGGCTATTCAGTGGCCGCTTATACATTGACGGTCGTGGCGGGTATGAATTTGACAATGGGCTGCTCAAACTGCCCGTGAAAGCAGAACAACGTCATTTCAAAACCGTGAAAGAAGTGAATATGGAGATCCGTCGGCTCAAAGAAGCGGCTTAATACAATCAAGGCCGGTTAACTACCGGCCTAATAGATGATTCCTGCTTGAGCGCTAATCCTCTTCTTCACGCGCTAACTCCGCATAAGCTTTCGCATCAAGCAAATCATCCAGAGCAGATTCATCATTGGCCTTTATCTTAATCAGCCAGCCATCTCCGTATGGAGAGTCATTCAACAAATAAGGAGCCCCCTCCAGCTCTTCATTGATTGCCACCACTACCCCGGATACTGGTACATATACCTCTGATACCGCTTTGACTGATTCTGCAGACCCAAACTCCTCGCCCGCTTCAAATGCGTTGTCAATTTCCGGTAATTCAACGTACACCATCTCCCCTAACAATTGCTGTGCGTGATCCGTGATTCCGATGGTATAAACACCATTACCTTCAGCACGTACCCATTCGTGTGATTCGGTATACTTCAATTCAGGTGGAATATGAATCATAACGTTATCCTTATTAAAGTCTAAAGTGCCCGTTTGGTGATATACCAAAACAAAAGCGCAACTTGGTTAGTATTACCTCAAGGGCACTCAGCCCTTCCTAAGATTACTTTAGGATAAAAAAATCAGATTGAAAGTCATTGAGCCAACAAAAAAAGCCGCCTCTTTCGAAACGGCTCTTCATAATTTACATTCAGTTAAAAAACCTGATGCTGTCGCAGCATGGTTGGCAACTATCCAGCATCACAGGCAGAACACATCGCCTGATTATTATGTTTCGCTGATATCAGTCTTCTTCAGAGGTAAACTCCTGATACCCTTCGGCATCCAGCAATTCATCCAGCTCACCTTCATCATCGGCTTTTATCTGAATCAGCCAGCCATCTCCGTACGGATCGTTATTCACCAGCTCAGGAGACAATTCGAGGTCTTCATTGATAGCCACCACAACCCCGGATATAGGTGCATACACATCTGACGCCGCTTTAACCGATTCCGCCACCGCAAACTCATCGCCAGCCTCAGTGACTCTTTCCACTTCCGGTAAATCAACAAACACCATATCCCCCAGCATTTGCTGCGCGTGATCTGTGATGCCGACAGTATAGATACCGTCCCCTTCGGGACGTACCCATTCATGAGTATTAGTGAATTTCAATTCAGAAGGAATATGAGCCATAAGTAGATCCTTACCAAAACGGCGACGCCGATATGTTCACAAAAAGAGGTCTAACCTTCCCTTACAAAGGCTTCGTCTTGCCTAACTGTTATTACTTTAGGAGAAAAAAAACAGATTGAAAGCAAATGGACTCACAAAAAAAGCCGCCTCTCGCGAGACGGCTTTTCAGAATTAGCATTCAGTTAAAAGAACCTTACTCAACTCTGGCTAACGCAGGCAGCTCTCCGCTCAACCCCAGGGCCCGGCGCATAAACTGATCTTTAACCCCAGGCGCATGGTTGACCAGCAACAGCCCCACATCACGGATCAGCTTTTTCGCCGGATGACTGCCATCAAACAGCTCCCGGAACGCTTGCATAGCCGCAATCATTTTCGCCGCTTCCGCTTTTCGCCAGCGTTCAAAATAACGCAGATGCTGGCGGGCCCCTATGTCCTTGTCCTGACGCCACAGCAGACTCAGAGTTTCCGCTAGGCTGGCAGCATCCAGCAACCCCAGATTCACCCCTTGCCCCGCCAGCGGATGAATCGTATGCGCGGCATCACCAATCAGCGCCACACGCTCACGCACAAAATCACGGGCATAACGCATTTTCAGAGGCACAGCCTGACGTTCGCCTTCCAGACGGCACAATCCCAGCCGGCAATCAAACGCCGCGGACAACTGATTGCTGAAGCTGTCGGCATCCAGGGCCATCAAGTCTTCCGCCTTCTGCGGCGAGACAGACCACACAATCGAACACAGATCCGGTTCTGACAAGGGCAGAAATGCCAGTGGGCCATCAGGGGTAAAAATTTGTCTGGCGGTGCGCGTGTGGGACTCAGAACAACGAATGTTGGCAACAATGGCGTGATGACCATAATCCCAGTGAGTCAGCGGGATATCCATCTGTCTGCGCACCCATGAATTGGCGCCATCCGCCCCCACTACCAGCTTGGCCGTCAGGCTCTGACCGTTGTCCAGCGTCAGCCAGGCTTCGCGCTCACCAAAAGCCAGCTGCTGGCAGCGCACCGGGGCAATCATGGTCACATTAGGCTGAGTTTTCACTTTGTCCAGCAGTGCCAGCTGAATCACGCGATTCTCGACGATATGGCCAAGATCAGGCTGCGCCAGAGAGGCAGCATCAAAACTGATATGCGCAAAGCTGTCCTGCTCCCAGACATCCATCTGCTGATAAGGGCTGACTCTGCGCTCAGCCATGCCTGGCCAGGCTCCGACCCGCTGCAAAATCCGCTCACTGGCACGGCTCAATGCAGAGACACGGACATCCGGTAACGGGGCCAGTTCAGGGTCAGGCAACTGGCCTTCAATGACGGCAATACGAAGATCAGTATCGGCCAGGGCTGCAGCCAGAGTTAACCCCACCATACCGCCACCGATAATAGCTATATCCACACTTTGCATCATGATTATCTGTCTACCTGTCCCATCGCCCGCTTCATCAGCGGCGCTTTAATTGTATCCATTACACTCATCGCCATCAGGCCGGCATTGCGCCCGGCGACCAAAGGCCAGTGCTCATTTGCAAACAGTTTCACCAGGCATGTGGTCATAGCCACCGTTGCGGCCTGGTCTGGCTCGCGACGTTGCCGAAAGCGGCTCAGTATCGCCGTTGATCCCGGGTCTTCACCGGCCTGATAGCCAGCCACCACTTCCTCAGCCAGGGTCACGACATCACGCAAGCCCAGATTGAACCCCTGCCCGGCTATCGGATGCAGTGTCTGAGCAGCATTGCCGACCACAGCAAAACGGTGAGAAACCCGTCGCTCAGCCTGTCGCAGACTCAGCGGATACACAAATCGCTGGCCGGTTTTTACCATCTTGCCCATACGCCAGCCAAAGCTGGACTGTAACTGCGCCAGAAACGTTTCGTCGTCCCATCCCATCACTTCCTGCTGCTGTTCCGGCGATATGCACCATACCAGCGAGCTTCGTCCCTGACTCATCGGCAACAAAGCCAGGGGGCCGTAAGGCGTGAATCGTTCAAAGGCTTCGCCCTGATGAGATAAAGCGGTAGAGATATTGGCAATCACAGCGACCTGTTCAAAGTCCAGGCTCTGATGACCTATGCCCAGTTGCGCGCAGCAGCCGGACACCCCGCCATCGGCCGCCACCAGTAAGCTGGCCTGCAAAGATTCACCGTTAGTGAGCTGCAGGCTGACCACATCCTGTTCGCGATGCAGCGTATGGATTCTGGCCGGGCAAAACAGATCAATCGCCGCCCTTTCCGACAACTGCTCAAGGAATACAGAGCCCGCCTGCGCCAGTTCAATGACATAGCCCAGCGCACTGATCCCATACTCACTGGCAGACATACGGGCTAAGCCGGGATGGCCGCGATCAGACACATGAATACGAGAGATAGCCGTGGCTTCGCCCGCCAGAAATGACCAGAGGCCGAGTTGCTCCATCAAGCGGACGGAGCCTAAAGACATAGCAATACTGCGGGCATCATAGCCGGGATGGCCTGCCTGTTCAGGAGAAACCGCTTCAACAACGGCAATGCGCAAATTACCCTTACTCAGGGTATCCAATGCAAGGGCCAGGCTGGCACCCGTCATGGCTCCCCCTGCAATGACAACATCATACTGCTTCACGTCTGTTTTACCTCAAACCTGCCCTGTCAGTGCAGCGTAGGCGCATCGCCCTGACCCGACTGATGTCGTGACACCAGCTCGAAATAACAGGTCAGCGTGCACATTCGGACATGCTCTATGACCTGCTCAAACAACGTCGCCTGCTCTTCCAGATCATCCTCATCGTCGATCCCCAGCTGCGCGATATCCTGCAGATCGCCCAAGGCTTCCTGCACTGAAGCTGGCAATTTTTCTTGATTCAGTCCCATCAGACCCAATCCGGACAAGAAACAGTTAACCCATTCACTCAAAGCTTCAGCCCGCACCATCAAATCCACATCATCATCTGGCAGCAACAAAGACGCGTCAAACCCCGTACCAGCCAATTCCTTAGAAGTAATATCCACCAGATTTTGTGTCAGCGTTCTGGCGTCACCGTCCAGAGATTCGCCATTGTTGGCGTAATCCGAGATCGGACCAATCCAATGCTCGCCGACAGCGGGTAAACCGCCGCACAGCATACCCGTCAGTAATCCGTGTAATTCTGAGGGCGTAACCGCCAGAGACTGACTTTTCAGCGCGGTTTCCACCGCTTCATAAGCCGGCAATTTTACTTCGCTCATGGGCTTTTTCACCTTAATAAGATTGGTGTCAGATGGGTTTGTGATATGCTACCACTTAGGCTGGATTCAGGCTAACCTAAAGCAAAAGGCGATTGATTGAGTCGATATTTTTACTGGCATTCATCGGCTCAACGGCAAAAATAACACCGAACTGATGAAGATTTGTCATCTCGCTTGCAGGTCGCTCATGCAGTCAGGTCGCATGCTTGCAAGTTAAATAGGCTTTTTCTATATTAGCGGCCGATCTTCGCTTCACGAATTCACAGTGACTGACACGGATACAAAACAGCTATGAGCTCGCAGGCAGTTGAAATTGAAATTTTAGGCCGGACCATTAAGGTAAATTGCCCCGTTGGCCAGGAAACAGCGCTACGTGCAGCCGCGGCGGATTTTGACAGTCGCCTGAATGAACTGTCGCAGCGAACCAAAATCTCCAACCCGGAGCAGTTACTGATGTTTACCGGGCTGAACATCTGCAGTGAACTGCATAACGAACGAAAAGAATTTAACAACAATGCCGATTCTTTGTCCGAGCGCATCGGTCAAATTACAGAAACTCTGACTGAGGCATTGCAAAATCAACCGCAACGTTGATAATGGATTGACCCTGGGGTGTGCGTCAGCGAATCGACGTCCCCGAGCCGATAAGCAAAAAACCAGGATTTGCTTTTATTAGCTATTGAGCATGCTCAGCACGACTGAGAAGCCTACGGTTAATGTTGCCGATCCACCTTGAACGTCTGGTTCAAGGGCTACAATTCGCAACGGCACCTTGGGGCACCCCCTCTTTTTCTATTCTGCTCACAGCCAGCAGTTCTCTCTTTGAGCAGGCGACGACAGGCATAGAATGTTATGGATGCATCTCTCCCGCAAGGCTTTACCGGCCAAACAACCCAAACCACACGCCAACAGCTTCGTCAGCAGGTGCGCCTTAAACGCCAGGCACTGACCCCACACCAGCAGGAACAGGCCAGTAAGGCTGTGCTGAGCCGCTTTTGTCAGCTCAGCGAGGTTCGCCAGTCGCAACATGTGGCTTTATACCTCAACAATGACGGTGAGTTAGATACCGAACCGCTAATCGAATGGCTGTGGCACCAGAACAAAAACGTTTATCTACCCGTGTTACATCCCTTCAGCAAAGGCCACTTGTTATTTCTGCATTACCGGCCTGAGACGAAAATGCATTGTAACCGCTATGGCATTGCCGAGCCTGTGCTGGATGTTCGTCTTGTTAAACCCGTTCACGAATTGGATCTGATCTGTACCCCTCTTGTCGCCTTTGATGAACAGGGACAACGGTTAGGCATGGGGGGCGGGTACTATGACCGCACATTAAGCCAGTGGCACCATAACAGCGCAGGCCCTCGTCCCCTCGGACTGGCCCACGACTGCCAGCAGGTCCGGCATCTGCCGGCAGAAGCCTGGGATGTACCACTGCCAGCTATTATCACCCCCTCGGCACACCACCACTGGTAAACATCCAGCTGTCAGTTGCCTAAACAGGGATCTTCATCATGATTTTAACCTGCCAGAGTATCAATGGTCGGCTATAATCAGCGCTCCGCAATCCATAGGCCATCACGAGGAAAAAGCATGACACAGGATGAAATGAAAAAAGCGGCTGGCTGGGCAGCCCTGGACTACGTGACCAAAGACAGCATTGTAGGCGTTGGTACCGGCTCTACCGTCAATCACTTCATCGATGCGCTGGCAACCCGCAAAGAAGAAATCAAAGGTGCTGTGTCCAGCTCTGTTGCATCAACACAGCGACTGGAAGAGTTAGATATTCCGGTATTTGATGCCAATGAAGTGTCTGCGCTGGATATCTACGTGGATGGTGCAGACGAAATCAACCCTGACTTTGACATGATCAAAGGTGGCGGTGCGGCACTGACACGCGAGAAGATTGTTGCGGCCATTGCCAAAAAATTCATCTGTATTGTCGACAACACCAAAGAAGTCGATGTGCTGGGTGCCTTCCCGCTGCCGGTTGAAGTTATTCCGATGGCACGCTCCTACATAGGCCGTGAGTTAGTCAAGCTGGGCGGCGATCCTGTATACCGTGAAGGTGTCATCACTGATAACGGCAATATCATCTTAGATGTGCACAATCTGCAAATCACCGATGCAAAAGATCTGGAAAATAAGATTAATGCGCTGCCAGGCGTGGTCACTGTCGGTCTTTTTGCCCGACGCGGTGCGGATGTCCTGCTGGTAGGCTCTCCTGATGGCGTGAAAACTGTCACTAAATAACAGTATCAGCGCTATTCATAAGGCTTGATGACTAAACGGCATAATATATGCCGTTTTTTATTATCCATTTCGTAATATTCTCGCCACTTCACCGAAATTTTTGATACTTTAATGTGAACGCAATCGTTTAAGCTCACCAGACGGCAACACAGGATGTACGCCTGTCACCGTGTGACATCACAATGTGCTGTTGCATGAACACGTTATCCTGCCCGCTGTATGGAATACCTGTTGTTTTTAAGGAAAAGGACCATGGCAAAAGTTTCGCTGGATAAAGACAAGATTAAAATTCTGCTGCTGGAAGGCGTTCACCCCTCTGCACTTGAAGTGCTCAAACAAGCCGGCTACGAGAATATCGAGTATCACAAAGGCTCGCTGGCGGGGAATGAACTGCTCGACGCAATCAAAGATGCCCACTTTGTAGGTATTCGTTCCCGTACCCAGCTGACTGAAGAAGTCTTTGACGCGGCCAAGAAGCTGATTGCTGTAGGCTGTTTCTGCATTGGTACCAATCAGGTTGATCTTGCTGAAGCCAACCGCCGTGGTATTCCTGTATTTAACGCCCCCTTCTCCAATACCCGCAGTGTGGCTGAGCTGGTACTGGGTGAAATATTGCTGCTGCTGCGTGGTATCCCGGAAAAAAATGCCAAAGCCCACCGGGGTGAATGGCAAAAAACGGCTGACTCCTCCTATGAAGCCCGTGGTAAGAAACTGGGTATCATAGGCTATGGTCACATAGGGACTCAGCTCAGTATTCTGGCTGAAAACCTGGGTATGGATGTGTATTTCTATGACATCGAAAACAAACTGACCTTAGGCAACGCAACCCAGGTTGATTCCCTGAGTGAGCTGCTCAATAAATCCGATGTTATCAGTCTGCACGTTCCTGAAACGCTGGATACTCAGAACCTGATGGGTGCCGAAGAATTCGCGCGCATGAAGCCGGGTTCCATCTTTATCAATGCCGCGCGCGGCACAGTCGTCGACATAGATGCACTGTGCAGTGCACTGGAAAGCAAACATCTGGCAGGTGCTGCGATTGATGTCTTCCCGGTCGAGCCTAAAACCAATAAAGATCAGTTCGAGTCACCGCTGACGCGCTTTGATAACGTGATTCTGACTCCACACATCGGTGGTTCGACTCAGGAAGCTCAGCAAAACATCGGTATCGAAGTGGCGGGCAAAATAGTGAAATACTCAGACAACGGTTCAACTGTGTCGGCCGTTGGCTTCCCTGAGGTGTCATTACCTGAGCACCGTGGCTGTTCGCGCCTGCTGCACATTCACGAAAACCGCCCGGGCATTCTGAATCAGATCACCACAATTTTCGCCGCTGAAGGTATCAACATTGCCGCTCAGTATCTGCAAACCAGCCCTGAGCTGGGTTATGTGGTGATTGACGTTGAGACCGAGCGATCTGAAGAAGCACTGAATAAGCTGAAGGCCATTGACGGCACAGTCCGTGCCCGTATTCTGCATTAATTCTGGCACGCCCCTTAAACCAAGAAGCTCACCCTGGGGTGAGCTTCTTTCTGTCTGACGCATAGCGTTATTTTTCCAGGCGGAAAACCACTTCCACTCTGTCACGGAAAGTAATTTCGGCGTCCTGATAGGTGGCCTGAGTTTCCATCGCTGCATCCATTTTCATTCGCCCCATCACCGGTCGCGGCATAGGATCGAAATAGCGGATATTCCACACGCCATCGATGTCGGTATCAAAACCTTGTGCCAGTGACTTGGCCTTACTTTGCGCATCTTTGATGGCGGCCTGGCGAGCTTGCTCCATGTACTTATCGGCATCGCTGACTTTCAGCTCTATGTTCTGAATCCGGTTGATTCCATCCCCCAGCGCACTGTCCAGGTAGGTATTGAGTTGTTCTAAATCACGAACAGTCACAGTCACCTGACGTGAAGCCTGATAACCCACCAGTTCAGGTGGCGCATCGTTGCTGCTGTGATACTGCGGATGCAGATAAATATTGGCGCTTTCAATATCCGCACGTTTTACGCCGCTTTTTTGCAAGCGCTCCATAAAGGCCGTGACGGCTTTATCCGCGGCCTGTTTCGCTTCCTGAGCAGTTTTACGATTTTCTTCAACCGCCACTGTAAACACAGCCATGTCCGGTTGAGCAGTTATTTCACCCACACCAATGGTTTCCAGACGGGGAAAACTGTCTTCTGCCATTGCCAACGGACTGATCAGAGTCGCTCCACTCAAACAAACAGCAAGTAAGGTTTTTTTCATAACACCATCCAAATCATAACGTTAGGTTTCAGCTCATTGGCCTTATGCTGTTTTTGACACCGGACAGAGAAAAATTATCCCTGGATCGCAAAAAATTTTGCACATCATTTTATTAAAATGACATTTATCAATTCCAGAATACGCTGACTCCCCTCACTGGGGCAGACGGTTTCTGGCATGATCAAGCAACTGAGCTGTCACTTCACTAAAGACACCACTTTCCAGCGCCCAGTGATGCCAGTAAATTCTGCGGGTCAGCATGATACCCGGGGTCAGGTTGACCAACTCGCCGCTTGCCAGTTCTGACTCTATCTGAATTTTAGGGATCAGGCAGTATGCCGCTCCCTGTAGCGCCAGTTTGACGAAAGCCTCTGAGGAGCGCACCCTGTGGGTCAGCACGCTGCCACGAGGCAGATTAAAATGCTGCTGAATGAAGACTTCATGCATATCGTCATACTGGTCAAATGCTACAGCAGGGGCGCGCATCAGTGCCTCGCGGGTGACTCCATCAGCAAAATACTTCGTCTGAAAGTCCGGGCTGGCGACACACAAATAATCCATCCGGCCAAGGTAATCAGACACACAGCCAGGCATTGCCGTGGCCTCCATGCTGATAGCCCCGACCACTTCCCCGCTGCGCAACCTGTCGAGGGTTCTGCTTTCATCTTCCAGCATCAGGTTAATTTCGATGCGACGCTGTTTGAGCAGCGGGCTGAGCGCCGGCAGCAACCAGGTGGCCAGACTGTCAGCATTTGTAGCGATGGACATTTGTAATGGCTGGCTTTGCTCACCAGGGCGGATATCCGGCAGTAACTCCTGCTCCAGCAGGCGAACACGGCGGTACAAACCCAGCAATTTTTGTCCTGCTGGTGTGGGCCTTGGTGGCTGCTCACGCACCAGCAATGGCTGAGCCATGTGTTTTTCCAGCTGCTTTATCCGCTGCGAAACCGCAGACTGAGTGATGCATAGCATTTCTGCCGCCCGTTCAAATCCTCGCTGTGACACGACTGCGTCCAACGCCTGTACCCAGCGATAATCCAGTCCTTCCATGCCCACCCTCAATATTAGGAAGTCTAATAAATCATAAAAATTATTAGATTTACTAAATCATAGCGAGTGATTTAAGCTTTAGCCAGATGTAGCCGTCACTTTCACCACAGAATAAGGACAATATCACTCATGAGTCTATGGCCGTTACTGCAAGGCTTTGGCCTTGGCGCCAGCATGATTATTCCGATTGGCGCTCAAAATGCGTATGTACTCAATCAAGGCATTAAACGTAATCATCATTTAACCACTGCCACTGTATGCTGCCTGCTTGATGTGTTGTTCATCAGTCTGGGTGTATTTGGTGGCGGCGCGCTGCTTTCCAGCAACGAAAGCGTGCTGCTGGCTGTGACCTTGGGTGGGATCGCTTTTCTGCTGTTTTACGGTAGCCTGTCTCTGAAAAGTGCCTTTAGTCAGGCCTCTGAAGAAGAGGCACAAAGACAAACACTGGCTCGCGGCAGACGGGCCGTAGTTGCTGGCGCGCTGGCTGTTACTGTACTCAATCCGCACCTGTACCTGGATACCGTTGTTATTCTGGGTTCGATTGGCGGGCAGTTTGAGGGCCAGGACCGCATTGCTTTTGCCATAGGTACGATATTGGCATCATTCGTTTGGTTCTATACCTTGTCGATTGCCGCAGCGAAGATGGCGCCAACCTTGTCCCGGCCCAAAGTCAAACGTGGCATCGATATTGCCGTTGCCGCCATGATGTTCATTATTGCGGCCCATCTGGCTCAAGGCCTGCTGACACAGTATATTTTCTAGCATCTGCATGGTACGTGCCAAAAACAACAATGGAGCCAAACGGCTCCATTGTTGTTGCAATTTAGCTGAACATTATTCTTCAACTTTGTTGAGGTACACATCCATTTGCGGAAAGGGAATCTCAATACCTTCTTTATCCAGCTCTTCTTTGATCGCCTGGAGCAAATCAAAATAGACGGCCCAGTAATCGGCGGTTTTCACCCAGGGACGAACTACAAAATTCACCGAAGAGTCAGCCAGAGCCACTACACCAATAGTTGGCGCAGGCGTTTTCAGTAAGCGAGGCTCTGCATCCAAAACGCGCTTGAGCACTTCTTTGGTTTTCTTCAGATCCGATTTGTACGAAACCCCGATGACATAATCAATACGACGGGTTTCATGCCTGGAGTAGTTGGTGATAGCTCCACCAATCACAGCCGCATTAGGGACAACCACCATTTTGTTGTCCGGGGTATTCAGTACGGTCTGAAAAACCTGAATAGATTCGACAGAACCGGCCACCCCGGCCACTTCAACATAATCGCCTGATTTAAAAGGACGGAAGGCAACAATCAGCACACCGGCAGCGAAGTTGGACAGTGAGCCCTGCAAGGCCAGGCCGATAGCCAGGCCGGCGGCACCGATGACAGCTACCACAGAGGCCGTTTGCACACCCACTCGGCTTAATGCCGCAATCAGCACTATCACAAACAACAGGTAGCGGACCATTGACTGCAGGAATTTGACAACCGCTTCATCCATTTGCTTGCGGCGCAGCATTTTGCCGAAGCCGCTCGCCACCCCTTTCGATACCAGATTACCAATAAACAGAATTAATAAGGCAGAAATCAGGTTAACGCCATACTGGATTAACAGCTCCTGATTATCGACAACCCAGTTACCCGCTTGTTTTACACCATCAGCCAGCTCATTATTGGCAATGGTATCAACCATTTTATCCGTTACACTCTCAGTCATAGCGCTCTCTCTACATTGGGGATGATGCGGTAATGCTCAAGTCCCGTGATACATAACAAACAGAACGAAATTACCCTAACAATAACCACTTATCTGAACTCAGATAAGTATGATACGACATGCGCAATCATTGCTGTCATAGCGGTCACAAGCAAGATTTTTTTATGCGGTTTAAGGTAACTTTATTCAGCTCTTGCTATTAAACCAAATAAAAAAGCCCGCAAAGCGGGCTTTTTACAATCTAATCTGCTCAGAGTGACAAATTACAGCACGTCTACTGCATTCAGATCAGAGAAAGCTTGTTCCAGGCGCTTAACCATAGAATCCTGACCTTTACGCAGCCATACGCGTGGATCATAGTATTTCTTGTTAGGTGCATCTTCACCGGTTGGGTTACCGATCTGGCCCTGCAGGTAAGCTTCGTTTTCCAGGTAGTACTCACGGATACCGTTCCAGGTTGCCCACTGAGTATCAGTATCGATGTTCATTTTGATCACACCGTAGCCGATAGATTCGCGGATTTCTTCCAGAGAAGAACCTGAACCACCGTGGAATACAAAGTTCAGCGCATTAGACTCAATACCGAACTTCTCAGAACAATACGCTTGAGAATCACGCAGGATAGTTGGCGTAAGAACCACGTTTCCTGGCTTATAAACACCGTGTACGTTACCGAATGACGCTGCGATAGTGAAACGCGGGCTGATAGCATTCAGTTTCTCATAAGCGTACGCAACATCTTCTGGCTGAGTGTACAGAGAAGATTGGTCCAGGTGAGAGTTATCTACACCGTCTTCTTCACCACCGGTACAACCCAGTTCAATTTCCAGCGTCATGTTCATCTTGCTCATGCGCTCAAGGTACTTGGCACAGATTTCGATGTTTTCTTCCAAAGACTCTTCAGACAGGTCAATCATGTGCGAAGAGAACAGAGGTTTGCCTGTTTCCGCAAAGTGCTTTTCACCGGCGTCCAGCAGACCATCGATCCATGGCAGCAGTTTTTTCGCCGCATGGTCAGTGTGCAGGATCACTGGCACACCGTAAGTTTCAGCCACGGCGTGAACATATTTTGCACCCGCAATCGCACCCAGGATCGGGCCGTTCTGACCTTCCAGCTTCAGGCCTTTACCGGCAAAGAAACCTGCACCGCCGTTTGAGAACTGAACAACAACAGGGGCTTTCACTTTCGCGGCAGCTTCAAGCACTGCGTTGATAGAGTCCGTGTTAACTACGTTAACCGCTGGCAGAGCAAATTGGTTTTCTTTTGCTACTGCAAATACTTTCTGTACGTCGTCGCCAGAAATCACACCAGGTTTTACGAAGTCGAAGATCTTAGACATAACAATAGTCCTATTAGCTTTTAGCTTTGTTGTCTGGGTTTAAAGATAAACTCATTGCTAATGTGTGCGGCCAAACGGTTAATGTTCACACCACACACAGCATATTCCAGGCGCCGAGCAAGCCCAGCGCCGCTGTTATCAGGCTTTCGCTCGTTCTTCCAGCATAGCAACTGCCGGCAGTTTTTTGCCTTCTACAAACTCCAGGAACGCACCGCCACCGGTTGAGATGTAAGACACTTTATCTTTGATACCGTACTTATCAATGGCTGCCAGCGTATCGCCGCCACCGGCAATAGAGAAACCTTCAGAATCGGCAATCGCTTGCGCTACGACTTCAGTACCTTTACCAAATTGCTCAATCTCGAACACGCCGACCGGGCCGTTCCACAAAATAGTTTTGGCTTCTTTGATAATGCGAGCCAGCTCAGCAGCAGAATCCGGACCGATATCCAGCACCATGTCGTCTTCTGCAATATCAGAAGCAGACTTAATGGTGGCTTCAGCCGTGTCAGAGAATTCTTTGGCGCAGACTACGTCAGTCGCAACCGGCACATTAGTTTGCTCCATCAGCGCTTTCGCTGTGTCAAGCAGTTCGGCTTCGTACAGAGATTTACCGACGCCATGGCCTTCAGCCGCAATAAAGGTGTTTGCGATACCGCCACCCACCACAACCTGATCGGCAATCTTCGCCAGTGACTCCAGCACGGTCAGTTTGGTCGACACTTTAGATCCGCCAACAATCGCCACCATAGGACGAGCCGGATTACCCAGCGCCTTACCCAGAGCGTCCAGTTCCGCAGCCAGCAGCGGGCCTGCACAAGCCACAGGGGCAAACATGCCCACACCGTGAGTAGATGCCTGGGCACGGTGCGCCGTACCGAATGCATCCATCACAAACACGTCACACAGTGCCGCGTATTGCTTGGACAGTGCTTCGTCATTCTTCTTCTCGCCCACGTTAAAGCGAACGTTTTCCAGTACTACCAGCTCGCCTGCATTCAGATCCAGACCATTCAGGTAATCTTTCGCCAGCGTCACATCACAGTCGAGCGCGTCTTGCAGATAGTTCACTACAGGCTGCAGAGAGAACTCGTCAGCATATTCACCTTCGGTCGGGCGACCCAGGTGAGAGGTAACCATTACCTTTGCGCCTGCTGCCAGGCATTGCTTGATCGTAGGCAGAGATGCCAGGATACGTGCATCAGAAGTTACTTTACCTGCTTTTACTGGCACGTTCAGATCGGCACGGATCAGCACGCGTTTACCGGCCAGATCCAGCTCAGTCATCTTGATTACAGACATGGTTTGTCCTCTCAATAGTCTTACTGTGTAAATGATAAATATGTTCAGCCCTGCGATTTTGCCTGGCTGGGAAATTCAGAAACGTCTTTCAGCTGACCACTGACCTGATGCATCACCAGTGCTGTATCCAGCATTCGGTTTGCAAATCCCCATTCGTTGTCGCACCAAATCAGCAATTTCAGCAGGTGCTGATTGCTGACACGCGTCTGGGTGCCATCAACAATGGCGCTGTGGGGATCATGATTGAAGTCAACAGAAACAAGTGGCGCTGTGGTGTAATCGACAATATCCGTCAATGTACACCTGGCAGCCTCGGCCAGGGCTTGATTTACATCATTAACCGAGACATTAGTCTTCACCGTAACGCTCAGATCCATCGCGGTGACGTTAATTGTAGGAACCCTGACTGAAATCGCCTCAAATTTATCCGCAAATTTAGGGAAAATACGGCCTATACCTAAGTGTAATTTTGTGTCTACCGGAATGATCGACTGGCTCGCGGCGCGTGTCCGGCGCAGGTCAGTATGGTAGGCATCGATCACCTGCTGGTCATTCATGGCTGAATGAATCGTTGTGATAGTGCCGGATTCAATGCCGAAAGCTTCATCAAGCACTTTAATCACAGGAACAATGCAGTTGGTGGTACAGGAACCGTTGGAAACAATGCGATCTTGAGGTGACAGGCTGTCTTGGTTAACACCGAAGATGATGGTGTTATCTATGTCGTTAGCTGCAGGATGGGAAAACAGGACTTTCTTGGCACCGGCCTGAATATGGGCTTCACCATCGGCTCTTGAGCCGTACACCCCGGTACAGTCCAGAACGATATCCACTTCCAGATCCCGCCACGGGAGCAACTGGATATCATTGAGATGAAGAATACGAATCGCGTCTTCACTCTGACCATCGGCAATGAACAGATGTTCCTGATCATGGCTGACCTTGCGACCAAAGCGACCATGACTAGAATCATACTGAAGCAGATGTGCCATAGCTTCAGGCTGAGCCAGTTCATTCACTGCCACGACTTTTATCTGGTGGTGTTTGCCGCTTTCATACAAGGCCCGCAGTACACTGCGGCCGATACGGCCAAATCCATTAATTGCGACTCGTAATATCATATCCGTGCTACGTAAGTGAAAAGCCGCTCTAGTGTATACCAAGCGTTAACGAGATTCATCCTAATTGTGACCCGCCTCACTCCCCAGAACGATTGTCTGCGAGCGTAGCGCAATGCCAGTAAATACGCCCGCTGTAACTACATCCTTCCTTATAACAGATATATAAATAGTGCTTTATCGGAATAAATAAAGCTCCCGTCTGGCGTATTTTTTTCATTGTTCGAAATAATTTTTCTGCAACCTATCAATAACAATTGGTCCGAGCAGTAAATCACCGACGTTCAATCAGGCAATCGCGGTTTTGATCGCAATACGCGCCGATCCATCAAGAGGCCGGAACGCATTTCGCAAAGAGAAGAAGGGGCTGTCAACTCACAAAGAAGGTAAATAGTCTGAATTTTTAGTTAAAACCAATATTATTAACTAGTAAGATTACAAACCACATGATGAAGATAATCGTTTGGCTGAAAATTATCTTATTTCCACACATATCTAGTTGTTGATTTTGATCCCATACAAGTTATTATAGCCGTCTAGACGGAGGTAGCTCTATACATACAGACTGATGATTAATCACTCAGACTGCTGAAAATCACACCTCCAATCACCTTTAAAGTTTTTCTAATAGTGAGAATACTCATGGCGAAACACCTGTTTACTTCTGAGTCGGTATCGGAAGGCCATCCAGATAAAATTGCAGACCAGATCTCAGATGCAGTCCTGGATGCGATCTTAGAACAAGACCCGAAAGCACGTGTTGCGTGTGAGACTTACGTAAAAACCGGCATGGTCATGGTCGGTGGTGAAATCACTACCACAGCTTGGGTGGATATCGAAGAGCTGACCCGTCAGACGGTGCGTGAAATTGGTTACGTCCATTCAGACATGGGCTTTGATGCCAACTCTTGTGCCGTACTGAGCGCAATTGGTAAGCAGTCTCCTGATATTAACCAGGGTGTTGACCGCAGCGACCCGAAAGATCTGGGTGCAGGCGATCAGGGGATTATGTTCGGTTACGCCACCAACGAAACTGAAGTGCTGATGCCGGCCCCTGTCACTTATGCTCACCGTCTGGTTGAGCGTCAGGCTAAAGTCCGTAAAAACGGTACGCTGCCATGGCTGCGCCCGGATGCCAAAAGCCAGGTCACCTTTGCTTATGACCAGGGCAAAATCGTGGGTATCGATGCCGTTGTTCTGTCGACTCAGCACTGTGACAGCATTGAACTTCCTGTGCTGCAAGAAGCTGTGATGGAAGAAATCATCAAACCGGTTCTGCCGGCAGAGTGGTTGAACAAAGACACCAAGTACTTCATCAACCCAACCGGCCGCTTTGTGATCGGTGGTCCAATGGGCGACTGTGGCCTGACTGGCCGTAAAATCATCGTCGATACCTACGGCGGTGCAGCGCGTCACGGCGGTGGTGCCTTCTCTGGTAAAGATCCATCAAAAGTGGATCGCAGTGCGGCCTACGCCGCCCGTTATGTGGCGAAGAACATAGTCGCAGCTGGCCTGGCTGACCGTTGTGAAATCCAGCTGTCGTACGCTATCGGTATTGCCGATCCAACATCCATCATGGTGGAAACTTTTGGTACAGAGAAGGTCTCTCACGACCTGATCGTTGAAGCCGTTCGTCACCACTTCGACCTGCGCCCATACGGCCTGATCGAAATGCTGGATCTGCTGCAGCCTATCTACAAGAAAACAGCGGCATACGGTCACTTTGGTCGCGAAGAATTCCCTTGGGAAAAAACCGACAAAGCAGAGCTGCTGCGCGATTACGCCAACATCAAGTAATCGAATCTGCAAGGCTGTGATTCTTACTCGTGAAAAAGGAAGCTTCGGCTTCCTTTTTCATTGCTTTTCTTTCTCACCGCCCCGCTCCCCTGTACAGCTCTTTCAGCTTTTGACCACCTATGATCTAAAAGCAGACCAAGCTGCTCACCCCTCTCGTAAAAACAGATAACAATATAAAAATAAACATATTTTAGTGTTATTTACTTCCCATGATCCAATCGCCCGAAAAGCTGATCATCTGTACCTGTACAGCTTCCGGAGGTTTTGAACACCTATGTTCTAAAAACTGTCACTGCTGTACAAAACGCATTTCAGGCCATCGAAGGTAGAAAATCAGCGCCAGACCTTACATACTGAACCCCTTGTTTGTTCACCTTTCAGCATCATGGACTCACTACAGCAAGCCATTATTGAACGTACCCTCTCCTGCCTTCGCCGGGCTGAAAACAAGCTTGGCAAACAGTTTCCAGATCCGGCAATCCGCTTTACCCAGCGCGGTAAAATTGCTGGCAGTGCCCGGATGCAAAGCTGGGAGATCCGCTATAACCCGGTATTACTGGCAGAAAACCCGCACGCTTTTCTGGCCGAAGTGGTTCCCCATGAACTCGCCCATCTGCTCACTTTTGCCTGTCACGGCAAAGTGCGTCCACATGGCCCTGAATGGCAAAAAATGATGACTGAGGTGTTCAATGTGCCGGCGCGCACCACCCACAGCTTCGATATCTCTTCTGTAAGCGGGCGTACTTTCCCCTACCGCTGCCAGTGCCGGGAGCATCAGCTCACTGTCAGACGGCATAATAAGATTCTGCGTCAGCAAGCCATCTATCACTGCATGCAATGCCACCAGCCTTTGATGCCTGTTACTGGAAATGCGTCGCAGTGAAATTGAAAATTTGATTTTTTACACACAGATAACGTGAAACACTTCTAAAAAATTCCGGTACTGATAACATCATCATCCATACATTCAGTCACCGGAAATCCCATGTTAATCAAGCTGAAATGGCTAATGACTGCCGTACTGCTAAGCGTCAGTGCCCTGCCCTCTCCCGTATTGGCAGACCCACCGCACAACTTCTCCAAAGCAAAAAAACTGCTGGTAAACATTTATCAGGATCACAACGAGAGCTTTTACTGCGGCTGCCGGATTGAATGGCAAGGGAAAAAGGGAATCCCGGATCTGAACAGCTGCGGCTATCAGGTTCGCAAGCAGGAGACGCGTGCCAGCCGGATTGAGTGGGAGCACGTGGTGCCTGCCTGGCAATTTGGCCATCAGTTGCAATGCTGGCAGGATGGCGGACGTAAAAACTGCCGTAAAGATCCGACATTCAGCCGGATGGAAGCCGACATGCATAACCTGACCCCGGCCATTGGCGAGGTGAACGGCGATCGCTCGAACTATCGCTTTGCCCCCTGGCGTGAACATGACGGTGCTTTCTACGGCCAGTGCGAAGTGAAAGTTGATTTCAAAAACCGCCGGGTGGATCCGCCACCCCGTGCCCGAGGAGCCATTGCCCGCACCTATCTATATATGGAGCAGGAATACCGCTTCCGTCTGGCGAAAAGTCAGCGCCAGCTGATGCAGGCCTGGCATAAGACTTACCCGGTCAGCCCCTGGGAATGCGAAAGGGATCGACGTATTGCCAACATCCAGCACAAGCATAACGGCTTTGTGCTGGAAGCCTGTCAGCAAGCAGGACTTTGATCTAACCACGGCTGAGATCAGGGGCTCTCAGCCGTTTGCCTATGCTTAATGCTTAATGCTTAATGCTTAGTGCTTAGTGACGCAGCATCTCATCCAGGTAACGCTGGCTGTTATCGGCAACCGGCGCCTGGCGATTGAAACGCTCAAATCGGGCCGACATCACAGCAGTCCGCGCCTGGCACCATCCATAGCCGTACGGCAGATCCACCGGCATTGAACTGGCTATTGATGCAAATTCAGCGCTCAGATCCTGCTGTAAGATACTCTCCGATACCAGCCTGGCGCGCGGCACAACCTCTTTCTGCGCCAGCCGGTTGCGCTGCCCCCAGCCAATAATCAAATCATCACAACTGTAATTTTCAACCTTGGGTGAGGACGTAAACGCCACATCAGAGACCGCCTCATATTCCCGCCACATCATATAAGCTTCAAACAGCATGGCGACATCTTCTGCGCCGGTGTAATAGCCGTAAAAATCGGCGCCACCATCAGGCTCGAATGCCGATCCTGCCTGCTCAGGCGACATGGTCGTTGACGCCGAGGCGCCGCCAAAATAGCTCTCAGCCATCAACTGTAAACTGTCTGCTGAAAGCGCATGGGCTTGTTGCAATGATGTCTGAATCCAGTTGCCTTTAATCTGCTTGATGTTTTTACCTATGCTGGTTGACACATCCAGCACACTGAGTTGATCCGGCGGCAGGAAGTCGTTGGCATGAGCCAGCTCATGGACCAGCAGATTAAACAGTCCCGGCGCTATTTCTGATTTGCTCCGCCAGTAATTGTCGTACTCATCGAAGGTATTGCTGTAAGTAACATAATCACCATTGCTGTACACATAACGTTGTAAAGCCAGAAACGGCAGGACATCTGCAAACCCGGAGCGGTAATCTTGCTGCTGATAAATGTCATTCCATTCCGCCTGATTGCGCCACAGATACCGCGGATCGATATATATCCCTGCAGTATCTGTGTGATAGAAAGACGGGCGGATATCAAGGCTGAGTACAATGACATTGAGTGGCTTAAACAGATTCAGCACATCCTGCGGTAAGTCACGCACCACATCCATAAAGCTGTCCCCCATCCAGCCATGGGATACCAGCAATCGCTGGGCAATGTCGTCCGGCGTCAGATCGCCCTGAATGTCATAGCCGAGCGGTGCGATATCCTGCAACTGGCAGGACTGCCTCTGTTTATAGATGACAGCACAATCTTCGGCTGCCAACCCGTACTGACTAGAGCTCAGATACGGCTGCAGGCTGGCCAGCAAAGGATCGCCATCCACATTCAGGCTGCGCTCGCCAGACTTACCGTCGCCGCCACAGCCCGCCGCCAGCACCGCCGCCATAAGGAGCGCCAGTCTGTGCGTTCCTTGTGTTATTGTCATTTTTGTTATGTCCCCTGTGCAACAAAGCAGGCATTTTAGGTGATACGGGTTTCAATCCCACTGACTTTTTGCCGGAGTTATGAGCCGCATCAATGTCGGCTTATGCAGCTTTTGCGCGAGATAACACTTCAGCGCGCTTCCGCTGTGTTTCATCGCGCAGTATTCGGCACTGTGCAATGTTCGGTACATTGCCGCCAAGCTTGATATACTGACGCCAGGAATAACCATCAAAGCCAACGAATTTAATACTATGAGAGTGCCACGTATTTTCCATCCTGAGACCCTGCCGGCAAGCGGTAGAGTGCCATTAAGTGACGACGCCGCCAACCATGTCGGCCGCGTGATGCGGATGCAGCCAGGCCAGGAAATTCTGTTGTTCGACGGCAGCAATGCTGAATTCCCGGCTGTCATTACCGAAGCCGGTAAAAAACATGTCGAAGTAGAGATTTCTGCCCGTATTGAGCACAGTGTGGAGTCCCCTTTGGATCTGCACTTGGGCCAGGTGATTTCCCGCGGCGATAAGATGGAATTCACGATTCAGAAATCTGTCGAGCTGGGCGTCAACAGCATTACGCCGCTGATCTCAGAGCGCTGTGGTGTCAAACTGACTCAGGACAGGTTCGATAAGAAACTGTCACAGTGGCAAAAAATCGCCATCAGCGCCTGCGAGCAATGCGGCCGCAATGTGGTGCCGGAAATCCGTCCTGTGATGAAACTGGAAGACTGGTGCGCGGAAGAATTTGACGGCCTGAAGTTGAATTTGCACCCAAGAGCCCAATATTCCATAAATACCCTGCCCGCACCTGTCACCCGGGTCCGTCTGCTGATCGGGCCGGAAGGCGGTCTGTCGGAGCAGGAAATCAGTATGACTGAAACGTTCCGGTTCAGCGAAGTGCTGCTGGGTCCCCGGGTTCTCAGAACTGAAACTGCCGCTATGACGGCGATAACTGCGCTACAGGTCCGCTTTGGCGATCTTGGCTAACCAAGGAGAAAAGACATGATCAAATTGGGTATTGTGATGGATCCCATCCAGTCCATTACCATCAAAAAGGATTCCAGCTTTGCGATGATGCTTGAAGCGCAGCGTCGCGGCTGGGAAATCCATTATATGGAAATGGCTGATCTGTCTCTGGAGCAAGGCAAAGCAATCGCCCGGACCCGGATCGTCAAATTGCAGGAAGATCCGAACGACTGGTTCAGCTTCCACTGTGAGCAGGAAATCGAACTGAGCGAGCTCGATGCCGTGCTGATGCGCAAAGATCCGCCGTTCGATACTGAATACATCTACGCCACCTATATTCTGGAGCGCGCGGAAGAACAGGGCACCCTGATCGTCAATAAGCCCCAGAGCCTGCGTGACTGTAATGAAAAACTCTACACCGCCTGGTTCCCCGAGCTGACACCCACCACAATAGTGACCCGCCGGGCAGATAAGATCCGCGCCTTCCAGCAGGAACACGGCGATATCATTCTCAAGCCGCTGGACGGTATGGGCGGCTCGTCGATCTTCCGTGTCAAAGCCGGGGATCCTAACCTGTCGGTGATTATTGAAACCCTGACCAATCACGGTGAATACTACTGTATGGCGCAAACGTTCGTGCCGGACATCAGTAACGGCGACAAACGCATTCTGGTAGTTGACGGCGAGCCTATGCCTTACTGTCTGGCCCGTATTCCGGCCGAAGGGGAAACCCGTGGCAATCTGGCCGCCGGTGGCCGCGGCGAACCCCGCCCGCTGAGCGAGACTGATCGCAAAATTGCTGAAGCTGTCGCACCGGCACTGAAAGAAAAAGGGCTGATTTTTGTTGGCCTGGATGTGATTGGCGACAAGCTGACTGAAATCAATGTCACCAGCCCAACCTGTATTCGCGAAATTGAAGCGGCGTATGATATTTCTATTACAGGCAAACTGATGGATGCCATAGAACGCCGCCTGAAAACCGCTTGATACTGATACCACCCGGACGTGTTGTCTGCTGAAGTTGACAACACGTCACGTTTTCATTTTTAACAGCATCTCTCTCAGACTTACCATTTAGGCCAATTAGTCCTCATACTGTAATTATGAGAGCCTGTCTGAGAGTGTGTAAGGACTGAACGATGAATCTCACCAATCACTTTCTGGTGGCCATGCCCAGTCTGCAAGATCCGCACTTCAAACGCAGTGTGGTGTATGTGTGCGAGCATAACGACGAAGGCGCGATGGGCATTGTCATTAATTTGCCAATTGATGTGTCTGTCGGCAGCATGCTGGAGCAGATCAAAGTGGAGCGAGACTTGCCACTTGCGCATCCTGCCAGCCTGGAGAAGCCTGTCATGATAGGCGGCCCGGTGGCCGGTGACCGGGGATTTATCCTGCACAACAGCAAAGAAGAATACAGCTCCAGCCTTGATCTGACCGAAGAGATCAAGATGACCACATCAACCGATATCCTGCCTTTGCTGGGCACCAAGGATGAGCCGAGTCAATTTCTGGTTGCCCTTGGCTACGCCGGCTGGACCGCCGGTCAGCTGGAACAGGAACTGGCCGACAATAGCTGGCTGACCATGGAAGCGGATCCCAAGGTCGTGTTTGAAACTCCCATCAATGAACGCTGGGACAAAGCCGTCGCCAAACTGGGTATCCATTCCGCTAACTTATCCACTGAAATAGGACATTCATGAGCACCTCTCGTACAGTACTTGCCTTCGACTTTGGCACCAAAAGCATTGGCGCCGCCATCGGCCAGGAACTGACGGGGACAGCCAATCCCCTTTCGGCACTCAAAGCCAACGACGGTATTCCCAGCTGGGAAGCGATTGAAAAATTACTGAAAGAATGGCAACCCGACCTGATTGTGGTCGGCCTGCCGCTGGATGTTTACGGCCAGGAGCTGGAAAGTATCACCCCACGCGCCCGCAAATTTGCCAACCGCCTGCACGGCCGGTTCGGGTGCCAGGTCGAATTACATGATGAGCGTTTGAGTACGGTCGAAGCGCGCTCGGATCTCTTTGCCCGTGGTGGCTATCGCTCACTCAGCAAAGGCAATGTCGACTCTCAGTCTGCCGTGGTTATCCTCGAAAGCTGGTTCGAACAGCAATACGGTTGATCGCTCGGTACAGCGTTTTTAGTTTTGAGATCATGGCTGACCCAAAACCCTGAACGCTCGACGCAGCCGACAAAAAAAGCCCTGAAAGCAAACGCTTCAGGGCTTTTTTGTCACTCAACGTTATCAGGCCAGAGTGATGGCAAGCTTACATGTGCCCGGCCACAAACATCGCAAACGGAATCGCCAGCAGCAAACTCAGCGCGGTACGGATAAACCAGATCACCACCAGCCGCCCGACACTGAGCGGAATGGAGGTCGACAGAATGCAGGGAATGGAGGCGGAAAAGAACAGCACGCTGGACACACAAATCACGCCCGCCGCCATACGCACCACAAACTCCGCCTCGCGCAGCAGCAGAGCAGGCAGGAACATTTCCGCCAGACCCGATGCCGAGGCCTGCGCCAGTTCTTTCGCGCCATCAATGCCCCACACCGCGGTAAACGGGTAGAACAGATAGCCCAGCCACTCAAACACAGGGGTGTATTTCGCCACCAGCAAACCAATCAGGCCCACAGACATGATGGAGGGCAGGATGGAGATGGTCATCACCAGGCCGTCTTTAATGGTAGATAAGATATTGCCGCCCAAAGCCGGCGCCTGACGGGCCACACTCATGCCGGTCTGATAAGCCGTCTGCAGTCGCCCTTCGCTGCCGGCATCAGGTTCAGGATCCGCCACGGATTCATCCATCTGACGTAACGGCGGCAGACGGACAGTAATCGCGGTGACAATGAAAGTGATCACCAGAGTGCCCCAGAAATACAGGTTCCATACCGACATCAGATCCAGGGTTTTCGCCACTATGAGCATAAAAGTGGCCGACACGGTCGAGAAGCCGGTGGCGATGATCGCCGCCTCTTTCGCTGAATATTGCCCTGATTTGTATACTCTATTGGTGATCAATAACCCCAGAGAATAACTGCCGACGAATGAGGCAACCGCATCAATAGCAGAGCGCCCCGGCGTACGCCAGATCGGTCGCATCACAGGCTGCACCAGGATACCAATCAGTTCCAGCAAACCATAGCTCACCAGAAACGACAGGAAAACAGCCCCTACGGGAACGATAAGCCCGACCGAGATCACCAGCTTCTCGAACAGAAACGGCAGCATGTCTTTGCTGTGCAGGAACTCTGGTCCTGCACCTGTTACCGCCATCAGTGCCGCGCCAGCGCCCATGACTTTGAGTACAGAAAAAACTTTATCTGTCAGGCTCTTTGACCATTGACCGGTGACAAAAGGATAGACCGCACCTATCACTATCATGGCAAAGGCATACCAGGCAACACCGCTCCCCAGCCAGACTTTGATTTGACTAACCAAATGATCCAGCGGGATCGTCGATTTTCCATTCACAGAAATTGGAACGAAAAAGAAAAATATCCCGACAGCACTGAGAAACAGTAATCGGAAACGTGCCAGTGCATCCGATGCACTGACACGAGACTGAGATTGTTCCATGTTATTCACTCCCTCTACACGTTATTTGTATATACATATAGAGAGCGAGCAAACAGAGCGCAAGGTGGTTATTTTGAAACCACTAAGGGGATCACAAAGATTTAACTCAAGAGTAACAATATCCCAGACCGTACAGCATGATCCGCTCTGGGATCATGGGTGGGCAAAAGCTCCCCGGGCTGTAACTGTTGTCACTCAAACCGGATCGTGACCCCGTCCAGCCCGCCACCTGAGCTCTGACCTGACTGGCCGGTTTTGATCATCAGGCGCAAGTCATTAGCCGAATCGGCATAACTGAGGGCATCGTTCTCACGGATTTTGCCTTGCCTGAACAGTGCATACAGCGATTGATCAAAAGTGATCATGCCATGCTCACGGCCTTTGCCCATGGTGGCTTTCAGTTCATGTAATTCTCCGCGCCGGATAAGATCCGACACTCTGGGCGTGTTGATCAGTAACTCAAACACCGCATGACGTCCCTCACCGGAAGGATCGGGAATCAGCTGTTGCGCCAGTATCCCTTTCAGGTTCAGCGACAAATCAAACAAAAACGACTCCCGGCGATCTTTCGGCATTAAATGCAGTATCCGTTCCAGCGCCTGATTGGCATTATTGGCATGCAGGGTCGCCATGCACAGATGACCGGTTTCGGCAAAATTGAGCGCATGCTCCATGGTTTCCTGATTGCGTATTTCACCAATCAGAATCATATCCGGTGCCTGACGCAAAGAATTTTTCAATGCCACTTCATAGCTTGCGGTATCTAAGCCAACCTCACGCTGAGTCACTATGCATTGCTGGTGCTGATGAATAAATTCTATCGGGTCTTCAACCGTCAGGATATGACCGCTGCTATGGCGGTTTCTGTGCCCTGTCAGCGCGGCCATGGAAGTTGACTTACCTGAGCCGGTCGCCCCGACCACCAGAATCAAACCCCGTTTCGCCAGTGCCATGGCTTTCATGGGTTCAGGCAGGCTGAGGGAATCCATGTCGGGAATAACGGTTTCAATACGGCGAATCACCATGCCCGGCTGCTCACGCTGCCAGAAGGCACTGATACGAAAACGGCGCTCACCGCGCACCAGCGCAAAATTCGCCTCTTTCAGTCCGGCAAAGCTCTGCCATTGTTCTGCAGACATTGCCTGCTGGCACAAAGCAGTCAGCTGTTCTGCCGACAAGGATTCACCGAGTGAACACAGCCGCCCGTTCACTTTCAGCTGACAGGGCGCCGCCACAGTGAGATACACGTCAGACGCCTGCTTGTCGGTCATCTGGCTGAGAATAAAATCCAAATTCATGGCTAGTTTTCCTGCCTCATAATCCCTGATTTCGCTCAACCACCCGGGCGGCTTCCTCTGGTTCAATCAACCCTTGGGCCATTAAGCGGTTAACAGCCTGCTCCATCGTTTGCATCCCCAAACCGGCCCCGGTCTGGATCATGGAATACATCTGGGCCACTTTATCTTCCCGGATCAGGTTTCGGATCGCCGGGGTTGCCAGCATGATTTCATGGGCCGCCATCCTGCCACCGCCAGGGCATTTCAGCAGAGTCTGTGCGATCACCGCCCGCAGTGATTCCGACAGCATGGAACGCACCATGGCTTTATCGTTACCGGGGAAGACATCAATAATCCTGTCAATCGCCTTGGCCGCCGAGCTGGTGTGCAGAGTTCCCAGTACCAGATGGCCGGTTTCGGCCGCCGTCAGCGCTAAACGTATGGTTTCCTGATCGCGCAATTCACCGACCATGATCACATCGGGATCTTCACGCAACGCTGAGCGCAGCGCATTCTGAAAGCTGTGGGTATCACGGTGCACTTCGCGCTGATTGATCAGGCAGCGTTTACTTTGATGAACAAACTCCACCGGATCCTCAATGGTCAGAATATGGCGATGGGTGTGGGTGTTAATATGATCAACCATAGCGGCAATGGTGGTCGACTTGCCTGAACCTGTTGCCCCTGTTACCAGCACCAGGCCACGCTGGCTCTGGGCAACCTGATAAAACACCTCAGGCACCTGCAAGGTTTCCAGCGAGGGCACAGACTGGGGAATGGTACGGAACACCGCGGCACAACCCCGGGACTGCTGGAACGCATTGACACGAAACCGGCCGACATCGGGCAAGACAAAAGAAAAATCCACTTCCAGCCTTTCTTCATATTCACGCCGCTGACCGTCATTCATAATGTCGGTGATCAGCCGGTTCGCCTCTTCATGGCTCAGAGGCGGGATGCTGAGCGGCCTGACATCACCGTCTACCCGAATCATTGGCGATACCCCAGCGGAAAGGTGCAGATCGGAGGCGTTATGCTTTACACTAAAGTCCAGTAGTTCGGTGATATCCATACATTTTCCCTAAAGAATCAATTATGAGTAGTATCAAACAAAATATTACACAGGTCACCCGCGAGATCCGGCAGGCCTGCGAAAAATGCGGCCGCGATACAGATTCAGTGCAACTGCTGGCGGTCAGTAAAACCAAACCGGTCAGCGCTATTGCTGAAGCCATTGCAGCGGGACAACAGGCCTTTGGCGAAAACTATGTTCAGGAAGGCGTTGAGAAAATTCAGTATTTTTCTCAGTCTGACCAACAATTAGTCTGGCATTTTATCGGCCCTGTCCAGTCCAACAAAACGCGCCCGATAGCCGAACATTTCGACTGGGTGCATTCGGTCGACAGGCTCAAAATTGCCCGCCGGCTCAGCGAGCAGCGTCCGGCAACACTGCCGCCGCTGAAAATACTGCTTCAGGTCAACACCAGTGGCGAAGCGTCCAAATCGGGGGTCGACTTTGATGAGCTGGTAGAGCTGGCGGCTGAAGTGGCCGCCTTACCCAATCTAGAGCTGCGCGGGCTGATGTCTATTCCGGAAAAAGCTGACGATTATACCAGTCAGCTCAGCGCCTTTTCCGCACTGGCAAAGGCCAGAGACACTTTGCAGCAACGCCTGCCCCACACCAGATTGGATACCCTGTCGATGGGCATGAGCGGCGACATGGAAGCAGCCGTGGCCGCAGGCAGCACTATGGTGCGCATCGGGACCGCTATCTTTGGCGCCAGGGATTACAGTTAAATTCGCTTGAAGCATCAGGCGCTCATTACGTTTAGAAGGATTTCTCATGGAACAACGTTCAATCGCTTTTATCGGCGCCGGTAACATGGCCCGCTCCATCATCGCCGGCCTGGTTGCCAGCGGTTATCCGGCAGATAAAATCACCGCCACTGCGCCCAGTGCCGAACGCCGTGAACCACTGGCTCGTGAGTACGGTATTCATACCGACAGCGATAACCTGCGCGCCGCCCAGCAAGCCGAGGTCATCGTACTGGCGGTCAAACCTCAGTTAATGGCCAGTGTGTGTGAGCCGCTGCAAGCCATCGATTTTGACGGCAAACTGGTGATCTCCATCGCGGCAGGGATCTCAGTAGCGCGCCTGCAGGCCATGCTGGCAGCCAAAGTCAGCCTGGTGCGGGTGATGCCCAATACCCCTTCGCTGATTGGTAAAGGGATGAGCGGTATGTACGCCAATGCCAGTGTCAGCAGCCAGGATCGTAATTTCTCTGACAGCCTGATGGCGGCGGTAGGCAAAACCTGCTGGGTATCAGAAGAGTCAGGGATCAATGGTGTGATTGCCGCTGCCGGCAGTGCCCCTGCTTACTTCTTTCTGTTCATGGAAGCCATGCAGAACGAAGCGATTCGTCAGGGCTTTGACAAAGAGACCGCGCGTGAACTGGTTCAGCAGGCCGCACTGGGCGCAGCCGGCATGGTGATCGCCAGCCCGGACACAGAGCTGTCAACCCTGCGTGAACAGGTCACTTCAAAAGGCGGAACCACAGCAGAGGCAATCCGCACATTTAATGAAGCGCAACTTAGTGATATCGTAGCCAAAGCCATGCAGGCCGCTGTCAGCCGCGCACAGGAAATGGAAAAATTATTTTAAGGTAACAATATGAATGCTATTGCTTTTTTAGTCAGCACCCTCTTTGACCTCTATATCATGGTGGTGCTGCTGCGACTGTGGCTGCAATGGGCCAAAGCGGATTTCTATAATCCCTTCTCCCAGTTTGTGGTGAAAGTCACCCAGCCTGTCCTCGGCCCGCTGCGTCGTGTTATCCCTTCAATCGGCTCGCTTGATCTGGCCACAGTGCTGTTTGCCTACCTGCTCACGGTAGGAAAGTTTATCGCGCTGCAATTAGTGCTGACCAATGGCGGAATGGCATTCAGCCCGGATCTGTTCTGGATAGCCGGATTATCCTTGCTTAAAGCGGCCGGTGGCCTGCTGTTCTGGGTGCTGCTGATCCGCGCCATCCTGAGCTGGGTCAGCCAGGGACGCAGCCCGATCGAATACGTGATGCATCAGCTGACCGAGCCGATGACAGCGCCAATCCGCCGCATCATTCCGGCCATTGGCGGCCTGGATCTGAGCGTGCTGGTGCTTTTTGTTGGCCTGCACTTCGCCAATATCCTGATGGGCGATCTGATTGGCCCTATCTGGTTCCAGCTGTGAGCCTGACACCTGTCTGTATCGATAAAGCGGATCTGATGATCCGCTTTTATGTACAACCCAAGGCCAGCCGGGATCAATTTGTCGGCCTTCATGGTAACGAGATCAAAATCGCCATCACGGCTCCGCCGGTTGACGGCAAAGCGAACGGCCACCTGGTCAAGTTTCTGGCCAAGCAATTCAGAGTAGCCAAAGGACAAATCATCATAGAAAAAGGAGAAACGGGCCGGCATAAACTCGTCCGGATACAAGCGCCACAAGTCATACCCCCGCTCGTCAGCGCCTTGCTGTAATTCTGATACCCGCAAAGACGCCGTCCGCGGACCACTCTATACTTTAAACAATTACTGCATATCCCTTTTGAATGTAAGGTCTTACTCCGTGTGACATACTTCGACAGGACAGAAGGACGACACCATGAAACAGTTACTGATTGCTATTATTGCAACCATAGGTTTTGCCCTGCCAGCACAGGCAGAACAACTTAAAAACATCGGCGAGCTGGAAGTTCACTATTCAACCTTTCCGTCTACCTTCCTGACGGCGGATATCGCTAAAAACTACCGCATTCAGCGCAGCCGTTATTCGGCCCTGATTAATGTCACAGTGCTGGATACCAGCACCGAAGGTAAACCCGCGGTGGCAGCACAGGTGAAAGGGACGGCGCGCAATCTGGTCGGCAATGAGAAAAACCTCACTTTCCGTGAAGTGCGCGAAGGCGATGCTATTTACTACATTGCCGAGCTGAGCCATGCCAATGAAGAACGCTTCCGTTTTAATATTGATGTCTCCCGCCAGTCCACCAGCGGTAATATTCAGTTCGAACAGACCTATTTCGCGGAATAAGCCACTCCAGCGAAAAAGAGGGCAGCACTCTTCTTTTCTGTCTTTGGCATTTGCTCTGGCTGTGGGTATCATAGCGCCCCCAGCCTTACAGACCAGGAGTCTTCATGAGCAAATTAGTACTTGCGACCGGCAACCAGGGTAAAGTCGGTGAAATGGCCAACCTGCTTGCCGATTTCGGTTTCGAGGTCATCGCCCAGACGGATCTTGACGTCTCTGATGTCGCCGAAACCGGCACGACATTTATAGAAAATGCCATTATCAAAGCGCGTCACGCCGCCAGAGAAACCGGCCTGCCCGCGATTGCTGATGATTCCGGTCTGGAAGTGGATGCCCTCAAAGGTGCACCCGGTATTTACTCTGCCCGTTATGCCGGAGCAGGCGCCAGCGATCAGGCGAATCTGGAAAAGTTGCTGGATGCCATGCAAGAAGTGCCGGAGGCAGAGCGCACAGCCCGCTTCCACTGTGTACTTGTCATGATGCGCCATGCCGATGACCCGACACCTCTGGTTTGCCACGGAAAATGGGAAGGACGTATTCTCCGCCAGGCCAGAGGCGATAATGGCTTTGGCTATGATCCTGTTTTCTGGGTACCGGAAGCCGACTGCGCCTCAGCCGAGCTGTCCCCTGAACGTAAAAAGCAATTGTCACACCGCGGCAAAGCCTTGCAACACCTCTTTGCTGCCCTGAAGGACGCCTGATGTTAGTACCGCCACCACTGAGCCTGTATGTACACATTCCCTGGTGTGTCCAGAAATGTCCCTACTGCGATTTCAACTCCCATGCACTGAAGCACGATATCCCCGAGCTGGATTACATCGACGCTCTGCTTGAGGATCTGGCTATCGATCTTGATCGCTATCAGCTGGCCGATGGCAGCCGGGCTCTGCACTCCATTTTTATCGGTGGCGGCACCCCGAGCCTGATTTCCGCGCCGGAGATCGGACGGCTACTGGCAGGCATTGAAGCCAAAATCCCGTTCAGTGACAAGATTGAAATCACCATGGAAGCCAATCCCGGCACAGTGGAAGCCGGCCGGTTTCAGGCCTACCGCGAGGTGGGCGTCAACCGGATTTCCATCGGTGTGCAGAGTTTTCAGGATGACAAACTCAAACGCTTAGGCCGGATTCACGGCAAAGGTGAAGCTGTGCGCGCTGCCGCACTGGCCGAAGAAGCCGGGCTGAACAGCTTCAATCTGGATCTGATGCATGGCCTGCCGGATCAATCCGTTGAAGATGCCATGTCGGACCTCAGGCAAGCAATCGCCTTGAACCCGCCGCATCTGTCCTGGTATCAGCTGACTATTGAGCCCAATACACTGTTTTATTCCAAGCCACCAACCCTGCCGGATGACGATGATCTGTGGGATATTTTCGAACAGGGCCATGTACTGCTGGCCGAGGCCGGTTATCAGCAGTATGAGATTTCCGGTTACAGCAAGCCCGGCATGCAGTGCCAGCACAACCTCAATTACTGGCGTTTTGGTGATTACCTTGGCATTGGCTGCGGTGCCCACGGCAAGGTGAGCTTTGCTGACGGCCGCATCACCCGTACCGTGAAAGTCAAACACCCGCGCGGTTACCTTAATTGTCAGAAAGCCTATTTGGATCAGGAAACCCAGGTGAGTGATGAAGAGCGTCCGTTTGAGTTTTTCATGAACCGCTTCCGGTTGCTGGAAGCCTGTCCGAAGCAGGACTATGTTGAGCGGACCGGCCTGTCGCTGGACAGTATTCGCCAGCCGATCAGCTGGGCACTGGACAAGCAATACCTGCTGGATCAAGGCGACAGCTGGCAAATCACCGAACAGGGAAAACTCTTTTTGAATGATTTACTGGCCGCTTTTGTCGAGGAAGACAAGTAACAGGCTTATTGTTCGCTGGCAGCCTGCTGCCAGCGATTGTCACTTGCAGACACAGAAGATAGGGTAAGGTCAGAAAATAGAGCGGCCAATCCGCTCTGCCAGCAGCTCCAGTGCGGCGGTGCCAGCCACTGAATTGCCCGATACATCCAACTCGGGCGACCAGACCGCAATTGACATTTCCCCCGGCACAATAGCGACAATACCGCCTCCGACTCCAGATTTACCCGGCATGCCGACACGATAGGCAAACTCACCGGCACCATCATACAGACCGCAGGTTGCCAGCAGCGCGTTGATTTGTTTGCTTTGCGTGGGCGAAATCAGCGGGGTGTCTGTGCCCAGAGGCATGCCTTTGTTAGCCAGATAGCTGAAGGTCCGGGCCAGATCAACACAGCTCATTTTGAGCGCACAGTAGCCGAAATAATTGCCCAGTACAGGCACAACGTCGTTGTTGAAATTACCGAATGCCCGCATCAGATAGGCAATTGCCGCATTGCGATCACTGTGCTGCATTTCCGATGCGGCCACGTCTTTGTCGTAGGCAACATCCGGGTTACACGCCAGACTGCGCACCAGCTCCAGCATCCGGTACTGCGGCGCCGACAGGCGGCTGTGCAGCAGATCCGACACCACCAGCGCACCGGCATTAATGAAAGGATTACGCGGAATCCCCTGCTCCAGTTCCAGCTGGATCATCGAATTAAACGCATGTCCCGACGGCTCTTTCCCGACCCGGGACCAGATTTCATCCGCCTCATACAGTGTCATGGCCAGAGTCAGGCTCAGCACTTTGGAGATCGACTGGATTGAGAAGCCTTCTTCGCTGTCGCCGGCCTGAATAATTTCACCGTCGTTATAGCAAACTGCGATGCCAAGCCTGTTGGCAGGAACCTGTGCCAGCGCAGGGATATAGTCGGCGACTTTGCCCTGGCCGATTAAGGGTCTGACTTCATCCAGAATGTCATTCAGCAACTGCTTATTTGGCTTCATTCACTGTCTCCAGAGGACAAAAAAGCCAACTCAGAGGCTGGCTTTTCAGGCTAATAATGTTTTCAGGTCAACATCTTACTCTATGTTGCCCCTGAATGGCTTTGAACCATAGCACATTATTCTGTTCGCGCGAACTTCATATCCCACACACCGTGACCCAGTCGATGCCCGCGGGCCTCAAACTTAGTCAGCGGACGCTCCTCAGGTCGGGGGATATAATCGCCATCCTGCGCGGTATTCTCATAGCCAGGCGCCGCTTTCATTACATCCACCATATGTTCGGCGTAATTTTCCCAGTCTGTTGCCATATGGAAAATACCACCGATTTTCAGCTTTTTACGCACCATTTCCACAAAAGCAGGCTGCACAATACGGCGCTTATGGTGACGGGCTTTGTGCCACGGATCAGGGAAGAACAACTGTACTGTATCCAGGCTGCCATCCGGGATCATATGCTCAAACACTTCAACGGCGTCATGACACATCACACGCAGATTCGTCAGGCTTTCCGCTTCCGCGGCCATCAGACAGGCGCCGACGCCAGGGCTGTGCACTTCAATACCGATGAAGTTTTTCTCCGGCGCATTTTTTGCCATCTCAACCAGAGAGGCCCCCATACCAAAGCCAATTTCCAGCACCACATGGCCTTCTCGGCCATAAACCTCAGTCCAGTTCAGTGGTTGCTTGTCGAAATCGATCCCCATGTTCGCCCAGTTATTTTCCAGCGCCAGTTGCTGGCCCTTGGTTAAACGACCTTCACGACGCACAAAGCTGCGGATCTTGCGTACCAGCTTACCGTCTTCTGTGTATTCAGTCAGGGTGACGTCAGCGTTTGTTCTGGATTCTTGGCTCATGGGTCCTTACCTAAAATTTGGAGTGTTTGGCACTAATGGATCCGGCATTATCCAAAGTTCACGGCTGAGTGCAAGTGCCCTGACAGATTGAAGCCGACAGCGCTTTGTGTTGCAATCAGCACCGCAGACGCAAACTTGCCTGCACCAACTCTATAATAAAGTGAGCAATCCCCTGTGAGCACTAGTTTTTCTGACGCCATTCTGGTCTGGTACGACAAATATGGCCGCAAAACCCTGCCCTGGCAGCACGATAAAACGCCCTATAAAGTCTGGTTGTCTGAAATCATGCTGCAACAGACCCAAGTCGCCACTGTCATTCCCTACTTTGAACGATTCATGGCGCGCTTCCCTACCGTCAGTGATCTCGCTGAAGCCGATCAGGACGAAGTTCTGCACCTGTGGACGGGTCTGGGTTATTACGCCCGCGCCCGAAACCTGCACAAAGCCGCAAAGCAGATTGTGTCTGAACACAATGGTAAATTCCCGGAAAATATTGAACAGGTAATGGCCTTGCCAGGCGTGGGCCGTTCCACAGCAGGGGCCGTGCTTTCTTTGTCGCTCAAACAGCATCACCCGATTTTAGACGGCAACGTTAAGCGGACGCTGGCCCGTTGTTATGCCATAGAAGGCTGGCCGGGGAAAAAGCCGGTGGAAAACGCCTTATGGGCAATCGCCGAGAAGAACACCCCGGCTGAGGGCGTAGAGCGCTACAACCAGGCCATGATGGATATGGGGGCCATGATATGTACCCGCAGCAAACCCAAGTGCGAACTCTGCCCGGTGACCGAGATATGCCAGGCGAAAGCACAAAGCCGTCAAGCCGATTTTCCGGGTAAGAAGCCCAGAAAAACCCTGCCGGAAAAGCAGACCTGGTTTGCCATTTTTCAGCATGGCAGTGAAGTCTGGCTGGAACAGCGGCCTCCTGTCGGCATCTGGGGCGGATTATGGTGCTTCCCGCAACACGACAGCGAAAATATCCAGCCACTGCTCACCCAGCGTCTTGGCGCATCGGCATCTGACGAACTGAAGGCTGAGCACCTCAACGCTTTCCGCCATACCTTCAGTCACTATCACCTCGACATAGTGCCGCTGCGATACCAGCTCACTCAATTACCATCCATGATCAACGAAAGTCACCACGGGCAATGGTATAACCTGCTCAATCCACCACAGGTAGGATTAGCCGCCCCCGTGGTACAAATTCTGGAAAGCCTGCGTTACGAGCTTGAATCGTGACGGTATAACCGAGAAACTAGTGGTAAGAAACCAGTGACCAGTTTTGATAGCTGGCAAATAAGATAACTGAGGATCCCATGAGCCGTACTGTATTTTGTGCCCGACTGAAGAAAGACGCTGAAGGTCTGGATTTCCAACTGTATCCAGGTGAACTGGGTAAACGTATTTTCGATAACATCTCTAAAGAAGCCTGGGCTGAATGGCAAAGCAAACAGACCATGCTGATCAACGAAAAGAAACTCAACATGATGGATCCGGAGCACCGCAAGCTTCTGGAAGCAGAAATGGTGAAATTCCTGTTCGAAGGTCAGGATGTTGTCATCGACGGCTATACGCCACCGAGCGAGTAACACTGAACGCAAGTTTCATGTGCACGAATGTCACGTTCTCAGGCGCCAATGCCTGAAAAACGTACCGTGAACAACAATAAAATGACATTATTTGCCAAAAGCAAGTGATGTCATTTTTTATATGAATAACATGATAAAAACACTCCTTATTGCCACAGTGGCACTAAGCCTGAGTGGTTGCAGCCGTGAAGTGGTTGAAAATATCTACGGTGTTAATTACGCACCGACCAACCGGTTTGCGAAAAATCTGGCGCCATTACCCGGACAATTTACCAAAGATACCGCGGCCCTTGATCATCTGATCCACAGTTTCAGCGGCCAGGTGAAGCAGCGCTGGGGGGATGACAACGTCCTGATTGCCAGTAAGCGCCACTACGTCAAATATACCGATGGCTACCAGAGCCGGGCCCATGTCGACTTCGATAAAGGGGTAGTGACCATTGAAACGGTAGCGACCACCAATCCCAAGCAGCATCTGATCAATGCGATCGCAACCACACTGCTCACCCCCTCTGATCCCGCTGAGGTTGATCTGTATTCTGCTCAGGATTTCGCCCTGAGCGGCAGCCCGTTCTTACTCGGTCAGGTTCTGGATCAGGATGGAAAGTCCATTGAATGGTCCTGGCGGGCTAAACGTTATGCCGAATATTTAGTCAACAACAAGCTCAAGAAGAAGCAGGTTCGCTTTCAGCAGGCGTACTACGTCGATATTCCCATGGTGGCTGACCACGTCAGTAAGCGAAGCTACAAGTACGCCAACATAGTGCGCGATGCCTCTCGCCGTTATGGCATTAAAGAAGATCTCATTTACGCCATCATTAAAACAGAAAGCAGCTTCAATCCTTATGCCGTCAGCCCGGCTAATGCCTATGGTCTGATGCAGGTTGTGCCAAAAACCGCCGGGGCAGATGTCTTTAAGCTGGTAAAAAAGCAAGCCGGGCAGCCTTCCCCGCAATATCTGTTTGATCCGGCGAAAAATATCGATACCGGCACCGCCTATTTTTACCTGTTGCAAAACCGCTATCTGAAAGAGGTCCGCAACCCGCTGTCGCTGCACTACAGCATGATCTCAGCCTATAATGGCGGAACCGGTGGCGTGTTGAGCGCGTTCAACCGTAACCGTAAACGGGCGATGCAGGATTTAAACCAACTGCAGCCGAACCAGGTTTATTGGGCATTAACAAACAAGCATCCCAAAGCAGAAGCTCGTCGTTATTTAGAGAAAGTGACTCGCTACCAGAAAGAGTTTCATAACGGAAAAATCTGATACAGAGTAATAACTTTCCGCTCAATGACCGGAATAACGCCGACTCCTGAACCTCAGCGAACAAAAAGCGAGCAAGCAATCGACATTCGCACTTTTTTATGGAAAAAGGTATTGACGATGAGGGCCAAAACCCGTTTAATAGCGCTCCGTTGCCTCGATAGCTCAGTCGGTAGAGCAGAGGATTGAAAATCCTCGTGTCGGTGGTTCGATTCCGCCTCGAGGCACCATTATTAAAAATTATGGTGCTACTAAGCAGCAACGATATCTGTTTGTCGCGATGCGACAACGTGTCGGTCCCTGGCCGGGCGCGGTAGATTCCGCCTCGAGGCACCATTATTCTTTATGGTGTTCTGGTAACGTCATAATGCAGGACAATTCCCCCTTAGTTCAGTCGGTAGAACGGCGGACTGTTAATCCGTATGTCGCTGGTTCAAGTCCAGCAGGGGGAGCCAATTAAATGCATTGCTTAACGGCAGTGTGTATCCTCCAAACTGGTGAGCACTATGTGCTCAATGTCGCTGGCCTGGCCGGCCGCGTTAAGTCCAGCAGGGGGAGCCAAAATTCGTGTGCCGACTTAGCTCAGTAGGTAGAGCAACTGACTTGTAATCAGTAGGTCACCAGTTCGATTCCGGTAGTCGGCACCATTTATTTAGAGTAAAGCAGTAATGCTTTACCCTGCCTCGATAGCTCAGTCGGTAGAGCAGAGGATTGAAAATCCTCGTGTCGGTGGTTCGATTCCGCCTCGAGGCACCATTTTTAAAAATTATGGTGCTACTAAGCAGTAACGATATCTGTTTGTCGCGATGCGGCAACGTGTCGGTCCCTGGCCGGGCGCGGTAGATTCCGCCTCGGGGCACCATATTTTATTATGGTGTTTTGTTGACACTATAAAGCAAGACAATTCCCCCTTAGTTCAGTCGGTAGAACGGCGGACTGTTAATCCGTATGTCGCTGGTTCAAGTCCAGCAGGGGGAGCCAAACAGCAAAGCGAAGATTAATCATCTTTGTTCTGCCTCGATAGCTCAGTCGGTAGAGCAGAGGATTGAAAATCCTCGTGTCGGTGGTTCGATTCCGCCTCGAGGCACCATATTAAAAAGTGCTTGGGTAATGCCTGTAAGATTATGTTTTCGCTTTGCGAAAATGTGTCGGTCCCTGGCCGGGCGCGGTAGATTCCGCCTCGAGGCACCATACAATTCCCCCTTAGTTCAGTCGGTAGAACGGCGGACTGTTAATCCGTATGTCGCTGGTTCAAGTCCAGCAGGGGGAGCCAATTAAATACATTGCTAACGGCAGTGTATGTCCTCCAACCTGGTGAGCACTTTGTGCTCAATGTCGCTGGCCTGGCCGGCCGCGTTAAGTCCAGCAGGGGGAGCCACTTTAGAAGCCCTGGTCGAAAGACCGGGGTTTTTCTTTATCTGTCACTGTGAACACTACAGACAAAATCATTCCTCCTTTAGCCTTCTGTGAACTGACATACTGAATGCTGCGCATTCATTGTCGCTGGCCTGTCCATGCGCATCTGGTCGGCCACGTTAACACCAGCAGATACATCTATCACTAAGCCGCCCGGACGCGCTGTATAACCTCCCTGCCCGCTTTTCATTTACCCAACTGAATGACTGTTATGGTCTCTATCAATGAGTCAAAGCCGCCGCAGCGTGTAAGAAACCAGCTTTTAGTCCCAAGTATTTAATACGCGATGCAAATTATCATACAAGCTTTTGAGTCACTTCCCTTATTTACATTCCATGAATTGCCTGTTGAGCACTCTTCGTCCAAACCCTTAGATGCAATTACGCACTTTTCGACTTGTTTTAAGGAGAGAAAATGTTAGTTCAATACGCTTCATGGAGGAAAGGGCTGCTGTGCCTTGGTATCACTTCGGTGATCAGCTCACTGTCAGCCACAGCTCACGCACATGGATACATGGACTATCCACCGGCCAGGCAGGAAATCTGCGATCGTGACGGTGGCTACTGGGATACAACAGACGGTTCAACAATTCCAAACGCCGCCTGCCGCGCCGCATTTTTACAATCAGGCTGGTATCCTTTTATCCAAAAGCCTGAGTTTGCCCGGCTGGTGTCAGATTACAATAATCAGGCTGCTGTCGAACAAGCCATTCCCGATGGCTCACTGTGTTCAGGTGCCGATAACAAAAAGTCCGGCATCGATCTCCCTTCCCCTTACTGGCAGAAAACCCTGGTGGATCTCACTGACAATGGCCAGCTGACACTGCTTTACCGTGCTGAAACACCGCACAGCCCTAGCTTCTGGAAGTTCTATCTGAGCAAGCCTGGTTTTGACAGCGCGGCGCAATCTCTCGCCTGGGCGGATCTGGATCTGGTGGCAGAAGTGGGTAATATACCGACCACTACAATTAATGGCCTGAAGTATTACCAGATGACGATCACCCTGCCGACTGATCGTACCGGAGATGCGGTACTGTTCACACGCTGGCAGCGCGTAGACCCGGCAGGTGAAGGTTTCTATAACTGTAGTGATATCCGCTTTGCAGGTACAGGCACCGGACAACCGGGTAACTGGACCAGCGCGGGCGCTTATGTCAAAGCAACAGACACTGCACAGCCCGGAGAGTCAGCCTGGTTCCGTATTTTTGACCACAATGGTCAGGAAACCGTATCAGAGCAGTTAGCCATTACTACCGCCAACCAGTCTCAGGCTGTGTGGGCAGAAACTCTGGCTACCACAATCAATCAGGCTTATCCGCAAACGGTGCAGGTTGGCAAACAAGACACTAACGGTGCCATTACTTTTGATACTCAGGATCTCTTTGGTAACCAGGTTTTCCTGAACAATCAGGAACACACCTACCAGCTTGATATAAAAGTGATACCGGCCGCCCCTGACTGGATCGCAACCAAAGCCTATGTAGCTGGCGACAAAGTCATCTATCAGGGCCTGCTCTACACGGCTAAATGGTGGACAAAAGGAGACCAGCCCGGTCAGTCCGATGTCTGGCAACTAAACTAACCGGAGTATGGGTGGTATGCACTATACAATACCACCCATTTCCTGCTCTGCGATACCCGCCGGCACAGGCTCTCCCGCTATTGTTATATCAATCAGTAACCATAATTCATTCAAAAGGTAAATAGCGAAAACTTTTCCTCTTAAGCCAGATCATGTTTTGCCACTTTCCTTCTCTGAACGCCTGGCAACCTGAATTACTATTTTTTCACGATGAAAAATAACTCCTCCTCACCACATGTCAGGAGGCCTCTTATGCATTACCAAGAGACCAGGGAATGAAACTCAGGACACAAACATATTGGCTATCCGGCATCATACTGTTCGCATTGTTATTTATTATGATAACTGGCCTGTGGACGCTGCGAATGGCCAGCAATCAGGATAATGAATCCAGAGTCACGCAGTTATTTAACAGCACTTACAATATCCTGACTGAAATTGAGAAGATGTCTAAGGAAGGCATTCTCGATGAGCCTCAGGCCAAAGCACTGGCGACCCGCCTGTTGCAAAAAAATATCTATAAAGACAATGAATATGTCTACGTGGCTGACAGCAAGCTGATGTTTATTGCTGCGCCGCTGGATCCTCAGCTGCACGGCACCAGCTTCCATGACTTCAAAGACGGCAAAGGTAACAGTGTCGGTAACATTCTCAAGCAGGCTGTGGCAACAGGCGGGGGCAAGCTCGCTCATTATACCTGGACCCAGAAACAACCCGACGGCAGCATTGAAGAAAAATTATCTATCGCCCGCCAGACGCCATACTGGGGCTGGTATGTAGGTACCGGCATCGGCTTCAACGAAGTCAATCAGCGTTTCTGGTCAGCCGCTAGCTGGAAGCTCATCTTATGTCTGTTCATCACGATAACCATTCTCAGCGTCTTGATTTTTGCCAGTAAACGCATTATTAACCTGCTGGGCGGCGAACCCGACGATGTGCAAGCCGCAGTCCAGGCCGTGGCCGATGGCAAGATCACCACGCATTTTGCACACCGGGCAGAGCCGGGCAGCATCTACTATGCCGTCCAGACCATGAGCCTGTCTCTGGCGGAATTAATCAATAATCTGAAGCAATCCATGTCGGCACTGCACAGCGAAATAGATCAGGTTTCGTCGCGTTCCGGTATTATTACCGGCCTGACAGACAGCCAGCAGCAGTCTACCGTCATGATAGCCACCGCGATGACGGAAATGGCCTCTTCAGCGAATAATGTCGCCGAATCGGCCAGCGAAACAGCCAGCAATACCGAGCGTGCCGATCAGCAAAGCCAGGTCACTCAGAACCTGATCCTCTCTACTGTCGATAATATTCAGGGACTGGCCGATCAATTAGGCATCGCCAGCCAGGCCGTTTCTCATCTGGATACCGAAGTGAACAGTATCGCCAGAGTGCTGGAGGTCATCGGTGATATCGCTGAGCAGACAAACCTGCTGGCCTTGAATGCCGCCATCGAAGCGGCCAGAGCCGGCGAGCAGGGACGCGGTTTTGCGGTCGTGGCCGATGAAGTTCGAAATCTGGCCGGTCGCACGCAAAACAGCACCAAGGAAATTCAGCAAATGATCAGCCGCCTGCAAAGCGGCTCGCGCAATGCCATTCAAACCATGGAAACCTGTGCCGAGACCAGCCAGTCCACGGTGCTGCAATCCCAGGAAGCCTCAGATGCACTGAACCAGATAGTCGCAGCCCTGGAAAGCATTACCGAAATGAGTCACCAGATTGCCGCCGCAGCCGCCGAGCAGACGCAGGTTAGTGACGATATCTCAGCGCGAATCAATATGATTGAAGAAAACGGCAACCAGCTGTCTGACGTGGTTAATCAAAGCCATAGCAGTACCCGCTCGCTCACCAGTCTGTATCAGGAACTGGAGCAGTGGACACAGAAGTTTAGTTTAAAATCCTGACCCGCCAGCCCTGAACACACCAAACCCCACCTACAGTGGGGTTTGGATGTTTTGCGGCATCACAGGGTGAATTACTGCGCGTTATCACTCACCAGCAAGACCCCGAAATCAAAATCCTGATAGCCGTAATGCACCACAGTGCCATCGCTGATACCAAAGGTCAGTATGGTCTGGCTTTGCGCATGGGGTGTCGACGACCAGACAGTCGCAGTCATGGCCCACTGCTCATCTTCAGTACGGATCAGTCCCGGAAACGCCTTCAGATTCACCGCAGGAGCCAGACAGGCCACTTCGCGCAGACTGGCCAGCTCTTTGATGTTAGGCATTCGCCAGCCTGACACGCCATCAATCACAGCGCCTTTCTCATTAAGATCAATCTGGAACAAAGCTTTCTTCCAGCTGTAGGCTTCCGGTGTGCCCTCACAGGTTTGCGTTTGCTGATCCCAGCGGGTCCCCAGCAGGCAGCGGCGCCAGACCAGATTGGTTTGCAAATCCGTCACTGTGCCAGTGCCATTCTCTTTAAAGCGGATATCCGGCGCGCTGCCCGGGATATCCTGATAGCAGGACTGAAATGCTGCCATCGTATTGGCGGAGCACAGAGTACACAACAGCGCCCCAACAATTTTTTTCAACATGGTTTGATTCCTTATTCTGCGACCATACGAACGGCCATCACATTCGGTGACAGACACTCTTCACCCGGCACACAGAGTGCCTGATATGCCGTTAACTCACCCAGTCCTGTTCCACCGTCAGCACCGCTCATCTGAGTCAGGTAAGTAATCGCTTTGCCGGCGGTGTAACCCGGATCAGTCCGCAGCAGAGTCGAAGACCAGTAGAAACCATAGGGCAGATCGTCGCTGCCGATAGTCTGATCGTTGAAGAACTGCACCTTCAGACCATAGGTGTTGCCTGCCGCATCCGTCGCCGTTTCACCGAAATCCAGCAGATCATACTGCTCATTCATGGTCGGCAGCCGCCAGCTGGTTTGGCCGCAGTAGCCGGAGGTATTCAGTTTCTCGCTGTACGCCTGCGTGGTACAGGCTGCCAGGTGATCTGCGCTGCACGAAGCCAGTGCAATTTCATTGGCATGGGGAGTAATAGTCTCGGTTTCCAGTGCAAACACACGATGCTTGTCACGGAACGAGGTTTTGTCATCGGCTTTGACTTCCCAGATCAGCCCGGTTCGCTCATCTTTGACACAGTGCCAGCGGGCACTGTCTGGCGGCAGCGGCTGCCCCTTCTCGTCCAGCTTGGTGAATTTAAAACCGCCGTCAGTCACATCCAGGCCGAAGCTGGCATCCTGACCCGGTGTACCGCTGTCAGGCTGATCGGACATTTGCCCGCTCGACAGATTGAGGTGCTGCACCATGCCGGTATCATTGAGCGCTTTGCCGGACATCCGGCCCAGCGCCACTATTTCCTGGATCTGGCTGGCACTCAGCGTGCCGGCCAGCAGATCCGGGCCGTAAGTCACCAGGCCTTTGGCTGCCCCGGCAACCGCGGCAGCATAATCGTCACTGCCGGCACCCAGTTGCCCGAACAGCGCCACCAGCTGAGTGTCCAGCTCAGCCAGAACCACAACATCACTGCTGGCCAGCAGATCCGTCGGCGGGGTTATCCCCAGAGCTTTGAGCTTATGGCTGACCGCTGCAACGGCGGCATCCAGACTGGCGCCAGCCAGCATTTCACCCATGACCAGCGTAGTCACTCCATTGATCAGGGTGAAAGCATTCTCACGGGCTGCCGGTGCCGCCAGACTCAGAGGTGACGATACCGAGGAGCGGGCCGAGACCGCTGGACCGTTCTGAACCAGCAAAGGGGAAGTTTTCACCCGGATATCAGCGCTGGTCAGGGTGAAGTTATACTGATTGGAGCTGACCGAAGGTTCATCGGATCCGCACGCCCAGTCGCGGTTGATATCGGCACACACCGTCATCGGCAGGCCAAGATTTGACGACGATGCGCGCCCGCTGACGTCATAAAGCGGCAAACCCTGATCATCGGCCTTGCTGCTGCCAGAACCTGAGCCATTACATCCGCTCAGGGCCATGGTCAGCGCAACCGGCAATGCTGCTAGTTGTAAAGATTTCATCTGACTCTCACTTATTTTCGACATTCGATTGACGGCGTCTCAGCAACGCCATCACAGCACCAAACAACAGACTAAACAGCCCAAGCGAGCCACCACCGGACGCACTTGGCTTGTCAGGCTGCGTTGTGTTGTCTGCGGTTGGTTTATCCTCCGGTTTCGCTGCGCTGTCGGTTTCACCGCAGTCAAACCCAGTTACTGCCCCGATTCCCCAGGATCTGAGCTGGCCGCTCTGTCCCGTGACTCTGTCAGTCACTTCCAGCACCCAGTTACCCGCCATAGGTTCGCCCTGCAACTGCGCCAGTGCCGGCGTATTACTGAGAGTGAAGGTGTAGCTTTTGTCCGTCAGCGGATAAGCCTGGTAGTCCAGCAGAGAAAAACTCCGGCCTGAAGGCGTACGGATCACCACCTTCAGATCGGAAAAACGGGTATGAGAAACAGACAGCTGAATACCGAAATCATGAGAGACACTGGCGGCGTCTTCAGGCACGCTGAGCGCGAACAGCGCTTCTCCCAGCAGGATCTTGCCGCCTCCGTTGATCTGACGGGCATCCGGCAGCGCCTGATTCAGTTGCTGCAGGGGTTGCGACAAGACAGGCACGCCATAGCTGAAACTCAGCTGCTGCTGGCTGCTTTGCGTTTGTTGTGCCGGATCGGCGGTGACACTGATGTCCGCCGTCAGCGCAATGCTTTCCCCGCACTGCAGCGCCTGCGGGATACGGATCGGCTCATTGACCCGGCTGATCGCACCGGCAGCCAGGTGATCAGCAGCAACTACCTGATGCCAGTTCAGTGCAGGTATCGCCAGTTCGGCACGAAACGCCGCCAGTGTCTGCTCGCTGGCGTTAACCAGAGCAACAGACAGCTGAGTCTGATTATTGTCTGTCACCGCCAGCGCCGAAGCGGCCTGATCCAGCACCACGGCATCGCGCAAAATGCCATGATGCCTGAATCTGCCTGCCAGCCAGCTGGCATAGTTTTTCTGCGGATAGAGGCGCTGCGCTGCGTCAACAGTGGAACGGGCCAGATCGTTCATCTTCATGCCAAAGCCCATCCCGGCCATCCCTTCGAGCACCACGCGGTTGAATTCATCAAACGCCGCTTCGCCATAGACGGCTTCGGCCTGTTTCAGAGTCTGAAACAAAGGCGTCGACCACAGCTGATCGCCCAGGGTGCCGAACACAGAAACATGCGCCCGGTATTCCATTTCAGGGTAATAGCGCGCTTCCTGATCATTGAGCGAGCGCCGCGATTTCAGCGCACCGACCGCGCCGTCCCAGTTGGCAAACACATCCAGCTCAAAGCGTTCGCTGCGATCCCGCTGCCCCCAGAAGCTGTAAGCTCCGGCCCAGTAATCGCCAAAACCTTCACCTATGGCTTCGCTGTCTCCGCCTTTCCAGTCCGGAACGAGTTGATAGTTAATGGCATGCCCGAATTCATGCAGCACCACGTCGGCATCTTCACTGTCCGGGACACCACCAACTCCCATCGCCAGGATCCCGGCATCTGTCAGGTAAGTGGAGTTATTGGTACTCTGGCCCTGCGCATCGATTTTCAGCGGGGCGTGAAACACGGCCAACTCACCGCGAAAACCCAGGCTTTCGAGGTACTGCAGCGAATGATCCAGGTGGTAAAACGCATTAACATCCCGAAACGCCGCGTCCTGGCGAGTAAAAGCAAAACCTTCGCTATCAGCCACCGACACCAGCCCCTGCTGCGGCCCGAGCGCCAGATCTGTGATGTCGGTAATATCGACCGCCATCACCCTGTCGTTGGCCAGATACAGCTGACCATCCTTGCGGGTCACCTCGACACCTGTGACGCTTTGATAGGCTTCTGCCGGAATCACAACCTCATCGACATTGGCATGGCCGGCTTCAAGCGCCCGCCCCGTTGCGGTGCGCGGATCCGGATCAAACACTGTCATGGCCGTCTGAACCCTCTCGCCCTCCGGCGGCGTCAGCAAGGTGTGCGGCCGGGGTGGCAGCGGCTGATTCAGAGCGCAGTTTGCCGTTTCATCCAGCAGGGTGTTGAAAACACGGTACAACTGGCCGTGCTGATCTGTGGTCACCACAATCGCACCTTCACAGGGCCGGCCCAGAGCGTCTTGCTGAACAAAATTGTAATGGCTGCCCAGCAGGCTCTGGCGGGTGTAACGCAGCGCCAGCGACTCTGTGTGCAGATAGCGAGACTGCACATACGCCAGCGCCGCATCACTGTCATGAATCGCAACAGTATCAATCGGATAGAGCAGATGCTGAGCCTGAGCCTGGCTGCAGAGCAGCGCGGCCGTCGTCAGAAAATATCGTCTCATTGCGGCTTTCCTTAAAAGCTGTACTTGGCGTTGACGCTGAAATAGCGGCCCGGCTCAGTTGAAAAGGTGGTTTGGGCTTCGCTCACACCCGCCACGTCCTGATACCGGGTGTACTGATGATCGAACAGGTTATGCACCGAGGCATTGATGCGAAAATCCGGGCTCAGGTGATATCCCGCCCCCGCATCAAGCGTCATCCAGCCTGACGTGGTGGCACAGCGCTGGCTGATCCCCAGCTCATCCTGACAGCTAGGTACTTTGTCCATCGCACCGGCATAATTGACCCGTACGAAGCTCTGCCAGTTGTCCTGCAGATACAGCAGCATGCTGTTGCCTTCCAGCGGCGTCAGGGTGCGGATCGGCTCGCCGTGCTCATCCTCGCCGTCAACGATGCCCAGCTTGCTGACAAGGTTCAGGCGCTCGCTGAACCAGTAGCTGACGCTCATCTCGGCACCGTAGGTTTTCACGCCATCCAGATTCTGATACTGCACTTCGACGTACTTAGCGGCTTCGTTCCAGCCAATGGTTTTTTCGCTGATAAAATTGTCGAACACCGAATAGAACACCGCGCCGTACACAGCGAGCTGGCCGTCATCGTATTTGGCTCCCAGTTCCAGGTTGTCACTGGTTTCCGCCTCCAGATCGGCATTCGGCCGGATCACAAAATTGCCCAGATCGCTCGACAAGTGCGGGACAAAACCGTAGGCCTTGGCATAGGAGGGCGCGAGAAAACCATGGCTGTAACTCAGGTAGGAATTCAGGGCTGGCGTCCATTGGTAGGCCAGCGACAGACTGGGTGACAGCTCACCGCTGCTCAGATCATGCAGTGGATAACCGCCAATGGTTTCCTCCACCTCAGACGACATTTGCTGATAATCAAAACGCAGGCCCGGCGCCAGGTTCCATTTACCCCAGCGAATATCATCATGCAGATACACCCCCAGATTGTGGGTTCGGGCCGAGGCAAAAGGCGCAGAGTCTTGCTGCGTGTCCCCGCTCCAGTCGGCAATACGCTTGCTGACCGGACGCTCATGCAACATAGATTCCAGCTCCATCCCCCAGGCGATGGCGTGTTCAACCTCGCCATGAGCAGCCCGCTGCTGCAAATCGGCTGACAAGCCGATCAGATGATCATTAAATGCACGGCTTTCAGACTGACGCCGTTTGAACACCAGCCCTTCCTGTGTCCGCTGCATCGCAATATCTTTATCGCTCAAGGTATCTGTCTGGCGGTAGTACAGATTGATATCGGCCTGCTCGGCCAGCAGGGCTTCCCCTTCCCATTCAGCCCCTGCGCGGACAGACAAGGTGCTCGTCTCCCCTTCTTCCAGAAACGAGCTGGCTTGCCAGCCGCCGCCGTCCGGCTGAGTCGGGGGTATTCCCTGCTCCCGCCTCACCTGCTGCTGGTAATAATCTGCCTTGCCCTTGAGCGTCCAGCTGTCATTCAAAAACCATTCACTGGTCAGAGCCGCATTGAAGCCGTCAATATTCCTGAGATAGAGCGACTGATCATGGTTTTTGCTCTCACTGCCCTGCCAGTAACTGACCCGCACCAGATGCGCCGTGTCGCCCAGCCGTGCCGCCGTGGTCAGTGTCGAGGTGTACTTATCACTGATCCCCGAATAACCGCCTTCCAGACCGGCATAGTGATCTTCGCTGCCCAGATAATCACTCGCTGTTTTCGAGGTCAGCACCACCACGCCGCCAATGGCACCGGAGCCGTACAGCGACGAGTCCGCCCCTTTGACCACTTCAATCTGCTTAACATCGCCCAGATCAAAACTATTATGGCCGGCCACATCGTTCAGATCGCTGGCCCCATAGCCGTCCGCAACTTTGACGCCGTCTTTGATCACCGCAATCCGGTTGCCGCTCATACCACGGATCGTGATGGTTTGCGGACGTCCGGCACCACCGCTGACACTGACACCGGGTTCATGAGACAGTACGTCATACAGCTCGGTCGATCCCTCACGTGCAATATCCTCGCTGGTGATCACCGCCACTGAGCCATTGGTTTCAGACAGCGGCTGCTCGATGCGGGTCGCCGTGACTACCACAGTCGTCATTTTTTCGGCTTCCGCCTGCTGGACGGCCAGGCTGTGAAAACTCATCAGGCCTGCGCTACTGGACAGGGCACACAAAGCCAGGGGGACAGGCTTCAACTGCATGTTGCACACTCCGGTTGTTATAAAAAATTGTTATTAAAATTTGTTATTAAAATGAACGGTTAAGTTTTTATCAGGTAATAGCAGCCCCTCCGGCTTCCAGCGAAGCCAGACAGGCTGTAATAGCAAAACGGTTTAAGGTGACTGTGTTGCTGTGGGTGCCAGATGCAGCAGGAAGGCATACTCTCTGGCCTGCTGCCGCATCGCCTGCCGGGCATCCTGGCGATGACCGCCTGACAGGTCGGTCTGCAGCAGATAAGGGCCCTGGCTGAGGCTGTTGTCGCGGATTGCCATCACCCAGCGGGCAGGTTCCCAGTAAGGCACCTGAGTGTCGTACAGTCCGGCGGTCACCAGCATGGGCGGGTAAGCCTGCGGCGAAATGTTGTCATTCGGGCTGTATGTTTTCATCACCGCCAGCTGCGCCGGATCACGGGGGTCGCCCCATTCGGCATACTCCTGCCGGGTCAGCGGCAGGCTTGGATCCGACATGGTGGCTATCACATCAACAAAAGGAACCTGCAGTACGGCACCGGCAAACAATTCCGGCTGCCGGTTCAGCGCACCGGCGATCAGGGTACCGCCTGCACTGCCGCCCAAAGCCAGAATGGGCCTGTCGCGACCCTGGCGGTAGGCTTTGATCACTTGCGCCACAGCCAGATAATCGTCGAAGCTGTGGGGTTTATTGTGCCCTTTGCCCTGCGCATACCATTGCGGGCCAAGATACCCACCGCCTCTGACATGGGCGATCGCATATATCACTCCGCGATCCAGCAGGCTGATGATTTGTGGCATGAAGTAAGGACGCACCGGAGTGCCATAAGCACCGTAGCCATAAAGAAAAACCGGGGATTTTTCATTGATCCGGTCAGTACGGTAAGCCAGTGTCACAGGAACGGAAACGCCGCCGTGACGCACCTGAATCTGTTCAGTCTGATACGCGGCCGCATCTATACCGCGATAACGATCTTCCGTCAGAGTCGCAATGCGCATTCGGGTAAGATCCAGCGCCAGCCACCGCGGTGGCTGGGTCAGCGACATGCTGCGGATCATCACAGAGCGGCCATAGCGGTTGCTGTTACCAGACAGCCAGGCCACACCGCCTGCCGGAGTGATGATGGTGTCAAACAGGCTCTGGCCCTGATAATCAAGGACGATCACCCGACTGGTACTCTTCTCGGTCACTTCCAGCACTATGTGTTCGGGAAACAGCAACCAGTTCTTAATGTGCTGGTTGGCTGCCGGCTGCCAGAATAGCTGCCAGTTCGTGGCATCACCCTCGTTCAATGCTGCGCGAAAAAGACGAAGGTCGCCGTCACGGTTGCTGGCCAGAAACAGGGAGGCGTGGCGCACATCGGCATAATATTCAATACCAGATTCGCGAGGGCGCAGTGTAGCCAGACGCTTGCCGCTGTTACTGTCCACCAGCATCTGTTCACTGCTGTCATGGTTATTCGACTGAATGATCACATACTGATCATCTGTCGCTGCATAGACAGATACCAGCCACGCCGGATTGTGCTCGCGAAACAGCATCGCTTTGTGTGCCTGCGGCAGCGACCAGCGCACCACTTGATACGGACGGTAAGTCCCGCCTTCATTTTCGACGAAATACAGGCTCTGGCTGTCAGCACTCCATACAAGATCCGTCGCGGCGTACTCTGAAAGCGTTGCAACAGTCTGCCCGCTGGACAGCTCAATAACGCTCAGCCGGTAATTACGATCGCCCCGGCGATCTTCAGTGACGGCCACATAACGGTGATCCGGACTCACCTGCCAGCTGCCGAGCTGATAGTAGTCCGCCTGTTGGCTGCGCGGTGTCAGATCAACAGCTGTGCTCACTTCACCTGTCCGGGCATCCTGACGCAGCAACAACCGGGACTGATCCGCTGTGCTGAGACGATAGTTGTATGACCCGGCAAGCTGCCATGGCCGATCGGCCACGCTGGCCTGACGGGCCTGCCACTCATCCAGCAATGACTGTTCCACCGAGGCCTGTTGCTGTAATGCCTGCTCTGTCTGCTGATTTTGGTCCCGCAGAAAAGCCAGTACCTGTGCCGATTGACGGGAATCATCCCGCAGCCAGCCGTAAGACGGGGCCGGTTCGGAGCTCGCCTTCACATCAACAGCGAATACCGGCCAAGCCGAAAGCAGGCTCGCTATACCGCACAAAGTGATACCCACCAAGCAACTTTTCATCTCGACACCACAACCTACTTACAACTTCATCTGGGAAAGTCATTTTCCGCCCATTAAACAGGGCGCACATCATGCACACAAACAGTAATGAGATCAATTATCAGTTTCATTTGTATTTATAAAAACAGACAGGGAGTGATTCAGATCACACTAAATCATCTAGGCAACAAGATGCTGACCAAAAAACATACCGAATAAAGAAGAACAAACAGAAGAAAGCGCGGGATAATAAAAATTGAACCATAGTAATCGCCGGGTGAGTCCCAGCATGACGAAGTATAAATCTGGTGATTTTCATTATTCAGCGGGCAAGGGAGATTAAAATCCACGCAATCCGTACAAAAAAAGGGATCTTGTTCGTTTTTTTTCAAAAAACCATTGACGGAAAAACGCAAAACCTTTTTAATGCGCCCCGTTGCCTCGATAGCTCAGTCGGTAGAGCAGAGGATTGAAAATCCTCGTGTCGGTGGTTCGATTCCGCCTCGAGGCACCATTATTAAATATTATGGTGTTCATTTGGCAACATCTTGATAAGAAACAATTCCCCCTTAGTTCAGTTGGTAGAACGGCGGACTGTTAATCCGTATGTCGCTGGTTCAAGTCCAGCAGGGGGAGCCAATTAAATACATTGTTTAATTGCAGTGTATCTCCTCCAAACTGGTAAGCACTGTGTGCTTAATGTCGCTGGCCTGGCCGGCCGCACCTAGTCGGCCACATTAAGTCCAGCAGGGGGAGCCAGTTTTGTTATTTGAAAATAACTTAACAATAATAAAGCCGACTTAGCTCAGTAGGTAGAGCAACTGACTTGTAATCAGTAGGTCACCAGTTCGATTCCGGTAGTCGGCACCATCTTTTAAACCTCGCAATTGCGAGGTTTTTTTTATCTATTCCTCTTGCACATTTTTCACGACATTAAGCCCATTTTTTATTAACGGTATTCTTAATAATCGATTTCAGAACGCTATTGTGATACACATTTCACACAGCACGGAATAACCTCTCCCTTACCCGACTGTCAAAACATGACAGGCACAGGACACACCGTGCATTGCCTGCCTGAAATAGTAAATGCATAGAAAAAGGTAATGACAAGCATAGAACTTCCTACCGAGTGTTTAACTCCAGGTCTGTATATCAAACTGCCGTTACAGTGGACGGAGCATCCGTTCATGCTTAATCACTTCAAGATTAAAGATAACCAGCAGATCCGTCTGATAAAAAACCTCGGGCTTAAATTTGTCATTCTCTATCCGGATAAAAGTGATACCCACCCTCTTCCGAAAAATACGCTCAATACCGAACAGGATGACATCTCAGAGCAAGAAGCCCGCTTTATCCATAAACAAGCCGATAAGTTGTGGAAAGAAAAGCAACGGCGAATTGAGTATCTGAAGAATTACAAACGCAACCTCAACCGTTGCGAGAAAAGCTTTCAGCGTTCTTTGTCCAAGTTACGCGCTATTTCGCAAAAAATAAAAAACCGTCCTGTGACGGCGTTTGCCGATGCAAAAGAACTTGTCAACGATATGGTAGAAGCCTTACTGGACAACGACAATCTGGTACTGCACCTGATGAGCGATGCGAAAGAATCGGAAGATATTTACTACCATTCGCTGAATGTGGCCGTACTTTCCATGTTGCTGGCCAAGTCAAACGGTATGCCAGCCAGCGATATCAAAACCATTGCCCTTGGTGCCCTGTTTCACGACATAGGTAAACAAAAAATACCGACGCACATTCTGCGCAAAATAACTGCTCTGACAGAGCCAGAAACGAATTTCCTCAAACTGCACCCGAAGTACAGCCTTGAACTGGCAGAGCTGGGTGAAAACTTCCCGGATGCTGCCAAACCTATTCTCAGTCAGCACCATGAGCTGATGGACGGCAGTGGCTATCCGCTGGGCTTACAGGGCCATCAAATAAATCGCTTTGCACAATTGGTTGCTGTCGTTAACGCCTACGACAACTTGTGCCATCCTATGGATCCCGGCAAAGCCAAAATCCCCTACAGTGCGCTTTCCTATCTGTTTAAACACAAGAAGGGGCAATACAGTGAGGAATTCATCGCGTTAATGGTGCGTATGATGGGCGTCTATCCGCCGGGCAGTGTCGTGCAGCTTTCCAATCAGCAGGTCGGCATGGTCATTTCCATCAATGCCAAACGCCTGCTTTACCCCAACATTTTGATTTACGATCCGAGCGTGCCGTCCAATGAAGCACCAGTGCTTGATCTGGAACAAAGTGAACTGACGATAGAACGGGCGCTGCATCCGCAGAAACTGCCCGAACCTATACGCCAGTACCTCAATCCCAGAGCCCGTATTTCTTACTACTTCGAACCGGAAAACGGATAAGGGCTGACAATACAGCCCTTCCGCCGATGCGCTTTACCAGCTGAACATGTCTTTGATCCAGCCTTCAGGTTTACCCTTCCGGCAATGTGCAGACAACGAACCGGTCGGATCCCAGGCAGGCAGTGACTGCTCGCCCTGGCAATCCAGGCCCAGAGTGCCGTTCTGCAATCTGTGATACTTAAGCGTACTGAGTTTCTGCGGCCAGCTAAGCTGCAGCCGCTCAGGCTGGCGCCGCTCCAGATAGCCACTGTAGAGGCGTAATGCGCCGCTGGATCCGGTCAGCTTCACCGGTTTATTGTCATCCCTGCCAATCCACACAGTGACCACTTCCCTGCCGTCGGCCCCGACAAACCAGCTGTCGCGGGTATCATCTGTGGTACCGGTTTTGCCAGCCAGTGCTGCCCAGCCAAATCTGGGTTGCAGATAACGCCCTGTCCCCTGACTGACAACCCGCTTCATCGCATAAGTCGTCAGCCAGGCCGCCTGCTCAGGCACCACCTGACGGCCGGAAGGAAGATGACGGTAAAGCACCTTGCCCTGACGCTCGACCACAGCGCGCAAAGCCGTCTGGTCGGCGCGGCGTCCCCCGCTGGTCAGGCTCTGGTACATCTGACTGACGTCAAATGGCGACAGGGTAAAGGCGCCCAGCAAAATTGAAGGCAGGCGTGGCACGGCTTCTTTGGCGACGCCAAGTTCAGCCAGAGTGGCTATCACATTGTCCAGCCCGACCTGCAGGCCCAGATTCACCGTAGGGACATTCAGCGAACGCGATAAGGCGTCATACAAAGGCACCTGGCCGCGATATTTACGATCATAGTTTTGCGGGCGCCACTCACTGCCCTGATTGCCTTTGAGCAAAATCGGCTTGTCGTCCAGTGTCGTTGCCAGACTGAACTTATCAGGCTGGCGCAGGGCGCTCAGATAAACGGCAGGTTTCACCAGCGAACCAATCTGCCGGCGACTGTCGAGTGCCCGGTTGAATCCGGCATAACCCGGACGGCTGCCGCCTATCATGGCCCGGATCTCACCACTGTGACGGTCCACCGCCACCATAGCCGTTTCAATCGGACTTCCGGCTTTTTTCTCCAGTAGCGGGATCCACTGAGCAACCGCATTTTCTGCTTCTTGCTGCGACACAGGATCCAGAGTGCTGAAGATCCGCAAACCGACCCCGGGAGTGAAACGGTTACCGACTTTCTCTTTCAGTTCCCGTTGCAGAAGCTGGAAGTACGCAGGCTGGCGGCTGGCGATCACCGGCTGCTTTTGCACATCCAGCTTTCTTGACGCGGCCTGCTCATACTCAGCGCCAGTCAGGATATTTTGATCCAGCATCAGTCTGAGCACCAGATCCCGCCTGTCTCTGGCGCGATCGTTATGTCGCCACGGGTTGTAGTACGACGGGCCTTTGACCATGCCCACCAGCATCGCCAGCTGATCAATGCGCAGTTCCTGCAAAGGCCGGCCAAAGTACAAGCGTGCGCCCAGGCCAAAACCATGAATTTCCCGGCTGCCGCTCTGGCCGAGATACACCTCATTCAGATACGCTTCCAGGATACGATCTTTGCTGTAGCGATAATCGATAATGATCGCAATATAGGCTTCCTGGATCTTGCGCCACAGCGAGCGTTCGCGGGTCAGGAAGATATTTTTTGCCAGCTGCTGAGTTAAGGTACTGCCGCCCTGCACGGTACGTCCGGCTTTAAGGTTCACCAGCGCCGCACGCAGGATAGCCAGTGGTGACACCCCGCCGTGGTGATAGAAATCCCGATCTTCAGTCGCCAGCAGGGCATCAATCAGCACTTCAGGAAACTCTTCCCGTGGCGTGAAGATCCGCTGCTCCCCTTCTTTAGTGCCCAGCATCCCCAGCATTTTGGGTTCGACACGAAGATACCCCAGCGTCTTTTCCCGCCCGAGATCGTCAATCTTGCTCAGCCCGCTGTCACCGAATGTCAGCATTACGTGGCGCTGACTTTCATAACCGTCATCGAATTCAAACGGACGGCGCACCATCTCGATGCGGGTCGACGAGGCAGAATACTCCCCGGCACGCTGCGGGGTACGGACTTTGTGATACTGCAAGGCGTCCAGCTCACGTTTCACTTCGCTCAGGGTGATGGCCTGACCGGGTTGCAAATCCAGCACCCGGCCGTACACAACGGCGGGTAAGTCCCAGAGCTGGCCTTCAAATTTGTCCCGTACCAGGGTGTCCAGATAGATACCCACTACCACCACCACGGCCAGAACCGCCAGCCCCAGCTTGAGTCCGGAGAACAGAACCCAGCGCCCTATGCGGGCGAGGCGGCTTTTCGGTGGGGTGCGTTTAGGCGGTGTCTTAGCCGCTTTTTTGCGCGGCTGAGTTTTGGCTTTTTTGCTGGCCGGAGCGGTTTTCCTGGTGGCTCTTGGCTGTTTTTCCGTTGGCTTTTTGGGCGCGGCCAGGCGGTGCTTGGACTCTTTGATCATCATGATGTCTTAGTGATGTCTTCGCTATCAGGCTGTCAGTTTCAGCGCAGCACATGCTGGCCGACTACATATATTTCTTGGTTTTTCGTGTCGGGGCATGACTGGCGGGATCATCAGGCCAAACATGCTTAGGGTAACGGCCCTTCATTTCTTTTTGTACCTCTTTGTAGGCACCTTGCCAGAATGCGGCCAGATCCGAAGTGATCTGTAACGGACGCTGGGCCGGGGAAAGCAGCTCAAGTACCAGCGCAACCTTTCCCTGGGCTATTCTGGGTGAGACCTGCTCACCGAACATTTCCTGCATACGTACCGCCAGTACAGGGGCCTGCCCAGGCTGATACCGTATCGGGTAACGTGACCCGGTCGGCACCTGATAATGGGTTGGCAGTGCCGCATCCAGAGCTTTGGCCTGCTCCCAGCCCAGATACGCTTCCAGAGCGGCGGTCAGATCCAGTTTCACCAGCGCCTTCATGCTATGGATCCCTGTCATGAAAGGCAGCAGCCAGTCTTCCAGAGCCAGCAGCAAACTTTCTTCATCCATGGCCGGCAGTGCCATCTCCGGCAGCCAGCTGGCCGCGCAACGGGCGCGAGTCAGCAGGCCTTCGCTGCGCGCGTTCCAGGGCAGTACCTTCAGCCCCTGACGGCGAATGGCATTCAGCAAGGCTTCCCCGGCACGGGCCGGATCCGGCTCTGCCAGCGCGGTACGTTTGATAATCAGCTTGCCACAGCAATATTGCTTCTCAGCGACCAGACGGCCTTTTTTGTCATCCCAGTCGAGCCATTCCTTCTCATGGAACAATTGCGGCATCGCCTGCTGCAATTGCCCGATATCGGCCGCCACAGCGGAAAATACCCGGCTGTCACCCTGCCTGGTTTTCACCACATCAGCCACCACCAGCGCAGACTCCCCTGCCAGCGGATGGTCATCATCGATAACCACGCCCTGACCGTTAGCCAGCTGAAAGCGACCATCCTGCCCCCGGGACACGGCAACACGATCGGGAAAGCCCGCCGCCATCAGCACAGGCAGCCAGCGACTGTCAGTCCGCCATCCGAGCGTCTTATCCTGATCCGTCGTCCCGAGTTTTGAAAAATGCTGTCTGGCTCGCTGCCTGTAGTACGCACTGCGGGGGAGCTGATCCGACTCCAGCAGGTGCAGCTGAAATGCCAGATCTGGATTGTTCATCCCTCTGACCGGCTCTTCTAACAGCGCCACCAGCATAGCGGCGGTCACGCGCGCACTCACCTCAAGCGAGCTGGCATGCGCCAGAATCGCCGCCAGCCTGGGCTCAGTACCCAGTTGCTGGATGGCCTGTCCTTTGCCGGTGAGCTGATGGCGTGTGTCCATCGCCCCCAGCGCGATCAGTAATGCCTGAGCCTGCTGCAGCGCGCCCTCAGGCGGCACATCCAGCCAACGCAGTTCACCGGCGGAAGCACATCCCCACTGGGCCAGCTCCATCGCCAGATGGCTCAGATCGGTACGCAGGATTTCCGGCTCGGGCACGGCGGGCTGACGGGCCAGTAATTCTTCGCTGTACAGCCGCAGGCAAATACCTGGCTCAAGCCGCCCGGCACGTCCGGCTCGCTGTTCCGCCGAGGAACGGGCAATACGCACTAACTCCAGACGGCTGATACCGGTTCTGGCGTCCCAGCGGGCAATCCGCTCTAAACCGCAATCCACCACCAAACGAATACCTTCAATGGTCAGGCTGGTTTCTGCGATATTGGTTGCCAGTACAATTTTCCGTTTGCCCTTGATGGCAGGCTGTATGGCCTGCTGCTGGGCTTTACTGTCCATTTGGCCATACAGTGGCGCAATAATAACATCCGGGCTGACAGCCGCTTGCAACCACTCGGCAAGCCGGCGAATTTCTCCGGCACCGGGCAGAAAGACCAGCACAGAGCCTGGCTCAGCCGTCATCAGCCGGAGGATCTCGCGCCCGGTCCATTCAATCGAAACACCATTACCCTGCTGGACGCTGGTAGCCTGAGTCTGGTATCTGTAGTCCACCGGATAGCTGCGACCGGCTGATACCAGGTATTCGGCATCAGGCAGTAAAGATTGCAAAGCCTGATGATCCAGGGTGGCCGACATCACCAGTAATTTCAGATCGTCACGTAAGGCTTCCTGCACTTCCAGCGCCAGTGCTAACGCTGTATCGGCATGCAGACTTCGTTCATGAAACTCGTCGAAAATCAGCAGTTCTATGCCGGATAACTCAGGATCTTGCTGCAACATCCGGGTCATTACCCCTTCAGTCACTATCTCCAGCCGGGTCCTGCCACTGACCCGAGTTTCGCCCCGCACCCTGAGCCCTATGGTCTGTCCGACTTCCTCGCCCAGCTGAGCCGCCAGGTAGGAGGCAATATTACGGGCAGCCAACCGGCGCGGCTCCAGCAGGACAATTTTACCGGCCACTGCGCCCGCAGCCAGCAGTGACAGCGGCAACCGGGTAGATTTACCCGCACCTGGCGGTGCCTTGAGGATGATCTGTTCACTGCGCTCAAGCGCCTGGTGCAAATCAGGCAGCACCGCATCAATGGGGAGTTGTGACAATATCTTTACCTTGTGTCATCTTCTATGAAGGCGCCTGTGTTGCAGATAATACAGAACGCTCAGAAACAATCGGACTTATTGTACTCAAACAGGGATAACGGTGCTATCCAACCGGAAGGAGGTCACTATGTCGCATGACTCTGGGTCACATTACTTCAGGCAGCCTGATTTTCCACCGCAGCCAGGCAGCCAACGGATGTTTTTTGCGCTGCCGCTGACGGCCCCCCCCGCGGCGAATCTGGCGCCGTACCAAGGCTTGTGTCAGCTGAAAGACGCCTTACCCGGCAAAGGGCGTACCATACCGGATGCCAACCTGCATCTGACGCTGGCCTTCCTCGGGCAGATCACCGATGAGCAAACCCGCCAGCTCGTCGCTGCTGTCAACCAGCTCACCATCCCGGCTTTCTCGATGCATTTCAACCTGCTGCGTTACTGGAAACGCAGTCGCGTACTCTGGCTGGGCGGCGATATCTGCCCCGAGCCTTTAGGCCGGCTCGCCGAGCAACTGAACCAGCTGGCCCTTGATCTTGGGCTGATACAGGATGCCAGACGCTATACCCCGCACATCACGCTCAGGAAAAACCTGCGTCAGCGCCCTGTTATTCCTGACGAACAACCGGATTTTCTTTTTCACTTTCAGCGCTTTGGTCTGTATATTTCTGAACCCGACGGGCCAGGCGTCCGTTACCGGCTCGCGAACCAGTGGCCACTTATTCAACCGGAGATCGCCGTACAGGACAGCGAATGAATTACACACCTTCCCTGCAGTCAGCCACACTCATTAAACGCTATAAACGCTTTCTGGCCGATATCGCGTTGCCCGATGGCACCACCACGACCATTCACTGTGCCAACACGGGTGCCATGACAGGGTGCGCCGATCCCGGCTCCACCATCTGGTATTCCACCTCGGACAACCCTAAGCGGAAATACGCCCACAGCTGGGAATTAACACAAACGCAGGACGGACACTGGATTTGCATCAATACTGCCAGAGCGAATCAAATTGTGGTCGAAGCACTCAAAAATAACCACATTCCGGAATTATCCGGCTATGCTTCATTGCGCACAGAAGTGAAGTATGGTACTGAAAACAGCCGGGTAGATATTGTTCTGGATGATCCCTCGCTGCCATCTTGTTTCATTGAAGTAAAAAGTGTCACTTTGCTGGAAGATGATGGCCGCGGGTATTTCCCGGATGCTGTTACCACCCGGGGACAAAAACATTTAAGGGAGCTGGCAGAGGTCGCCGCCACAGGTCAGCGCGCTGTGTTATTTTTCGCAGTCCTGCACTCTGGGATTGAAAATGTCGCCGCGGCACGCCATATAGACCCGGTCTATGATGAGTTACTGGAACAGGCAGAAAAAGCAGGGGTGGAAGTCCTCTGTTACCGTGCAGAAATCAGCCCGACGGCTCTGACTTTGAGCCAGCGGATAGAATTTGCTCAGTAACGCGGAAAAATGATGCTTTCTTCACAATGGTATAAAATTGAAGATATGCAGTAATTGCCACGTTATATCCTTTCTGCTATAGATACCCGCCAAAATTAACCAGTGACGGTTATTCGGTATATGTTAGGAGATGCTATATGCCAGAGAGCAAGGTTAAAAAATCGTTAGGCATCCTGGCTATTGCTGGGGTTGACCCGTATCAGGAAAAAGCCGGCGAAGAATATATGGGTGAAGCGCAGTTAGAGCACTTCCGCAAAATTCTCGGAGCCTGGCGCAACCAATTGCGTGAAGAAGTTGACCGTACCGTTAACCATATGCAGGATGAAGCGGCTAACTTTCCGGATCCGGTTGACCGTGCAGCACAGGAAGAAGAATTCAGCCTGGAACTGCGTAACCGAGATCGTGAGCGTAAACTGATCAAGAAAATCGAAAAAACGCTGCAACGTATCGAAGATGACGATTTTGGTTTCTGTGATTCATGTGGCGTGGAAATTGGTATTCGCCGCCTGGAAGCCCGTCCGACAGCCGACCTGTGCATCGACTGTAAGACACTGGCAGAGATCAAAGAAAAGCAAATGGCTGGCTAAACTGCCCTTTGTAACCATAATCTGACAAAAGGGAGCCAAGGCTCCCTTTTTTATTGTTATTGACTGTCTGCTATCCAACACCATGACAAGATTATCTCCGTATACTGGACGATTCGCCCCCTCACCTTCCGGTCCGCTGCACTTCGGCTCACTGGTGGCAGCATTGGGCAGCTATTTGCAGGCGCGCTCCCGGCAAGGTCAATGGCTGGTCAGAATCGAAGATCTGGATCCCCCGCGTGAAATGCCCGGTGCCGCAGACGACATACTGCGCACCTTGGACGCCTTTGGCATGACCTGGGATGGCAGTGTCATTTACCAGAGTCAGCGCCACGCCCTATACCAGGCTCAGATAGAACACTGGCTGGCTCAGGGCGACGCCTATTATTGTCGTTGCAGCCGCAAAGCGATCAAAGAAGCCGGTGGCTTTTATCCCGGCACTTGCCGCAATGCCGGCCTGGATGCCGCTCACAGTGCGGTAAGGTTGAAAGTCGACCAGGCCATCACAGGTTTTCATGACCAGCTGCACGGCTGGATCGCAATACCCGAAGCGCTGGCCAGCGAAGATTTCATCATCCGCCGCCGTGACGGCCTGTATGCCTACAACCTGGCTGTCGTGCTGGATGATATAGCGCAAGGCGTCACAGAGGTCGTCAGAGGAGCCGATCTGATTGAACCGACAGGACGCCAGATAGGCCTGTATCACCGATTAGGACAACCCGAGGTAAGCTATTTACATCTGCCACTTGCCGTAACGGAAAACGGCAATAAACTGTCCAAACAAAATCACGCGCCGGCTATCGACACGCGTCGGCCAGGACCGCAGCTGTGGCACGCTATGAGGTTTCTGGGGATGTGCCCGCCGGCAGAATTGCAGTGCGCTGATCGCGACGACATTCTCCGTTGGGGGATCGCGCATTGGGATGTCGCGAACCTGCCGCCAACAACAGCGATCACGCTGAACCTAGCATCTAGAGGTGACTTGGGTATATGATATGCGGCTGTTCAGTCCGGCCTTATCACAATTACGAGGTGTGTTATCTTTAGTCGAGTCGCCAGCTTTTGCCGTAAAGTATTGACCCGAGAGCAAAAAGCTCTGGGTAACAAGGAGCCAAGCTTGCAAGTTTATCAACGCCAGGAGCACGGTATCTCCCGCAAAGACATCAGCGAAAATGCGCTGAAGGTACTCTACCGCCTCAATAAAGCCGGTTTTGACGCCTATTTGGTCGGCGGTGGTGTTCGGGATTTGCTGCTGGACAAAGAACCCAAAGATTTTGATATTGCGACCAATGCAACGCCGGAAGAAATTAAGGCGCTGTTCCGCAATTGCCGCCTGATCGGCCGCCGCTTCCGTCTCGCCCATATACTTTTTGGCCGTGACGTGATTGAAGTGGCCACTTTCCGCGGCCACCATGATGCAGGCGCCGTTAAGCTGCCAGCCGGCAAGCAGGCCATTGCCTCACGCAACCATGAAGGCATGCTGCTGCGTGACAATGTCTATGGCACCATTGATGAAGACGCAGAACGCCGTGACTTCTCGATTAACGCCCTGTATTACAGCATCAAAGATTTCACAGTCAGTGATTACGCGAACGGTGTGGTTGATCTGCAAAACCGCCTGGTCCGCCTGATCGGCGATCCAGAAACCCGCTATCGTGAAGATCCGGTGCGGATGCTGCGTGCCGTACGCTTTGCCGTCAAGCTGGATATGCAGATTGAAGCCCGCACTGCAGCCCCGATTCTGGAACTGTCGACCCTGCTGAAAGACATTCCTGCCGCACGTCTGTTTGAAGAGAGCCTCAAACTGCTGCAGGCCGGTAAAGGGCTTGAGACTTACAAAATGCTGCGCGAATACAATCTGTTCCAGCAGCTGTTCCCGATTCTGGCCGAGCATTTTACCGAAGATCACAGCAGCCTGACCGAGAAGATGCTTGAGCACATCCTGGCTGCCACTGACGTCAGAATCGCAGAAGGTAAGCGCGTCAATCCAGCCTTTATGTTTGCGGCCATGCTCTGGTATCCGATGAATGTCCGGGCAGAAGAAATTGCCAGCACCAGTGGTCTGAGCGACTACGATGCCTTCATGATAGCGGCCAATGACATTTTGGATGAGCAGGTGAAAAACATTGCCATCCCTCGCCGCCTGACCACGACTGTGCGTGATATCTGGCAGCAACAGCACCGCTTCAGCCGCCGTTTCGGTAAACGCGCCTTTGCCATGCTGGAACACCCTAAATTCCGGGCAGCCTACGATTTTCTCGAAATGCGTGGCCAGTTTGAAGGGAAAGATGTGGCTGAACTGGCAACCTGGTGGCACAAGTTCCAGTTTGCTGAACGTGATGAACGCAATAAAATGGTTCAGGAACTGGGTGGCGGTAATCAGCGTCGTCGCCGTCGTCCGCAACGACGAAAGAAACCACAGGCAAAATCGGCCTCATGATTCGTGCCTATATTGCCATCGGCAGCAATTTGAATGATCCGGTGAACCAGGCTTACCAGGCACTGACGGCGTTACGTCAGGCCTGTGACCTAAGCGTGGTCGCTGAGTCCTCGCTGTACTGCAGTACCCCTATGGGGCCGCAGGATCAGCCCGATTACATCAATGCTGTGGTTGCCGTTGATACTGAACTGACACCACTGGCGCTGCTCGATCTGACGCAGAAGATTGAACAGTTGCATGGAAGAGTCCGTAAAGCAGAACGCTGGGGGCCGCGCACTCTGGATTTGGATATCCTGCTTTATGGCAATTTGCAGCATCACTGTGAACGTTTAACTATTCCGCACTATGGCATGAAAGCCCGTGAGTTTGTGCTTTATCCACTGGCTGAAATTGCCCCTGAACTCGTCCTGCCTGACGGTACAGCGCTGACTGACCTGCTACCCGAGGTGGACCGAAACGGCCTGCGTGTGTGGTCATCCTGACACATCCGGGAGAAGGGAGATAACAATGAAGAAAATCACTATTAACGACCTGATGAAGTGGAAGCAGGAAGGTCGTAAGTTTGCCTCACTCACCTCTTATGATGCGAGTTTTGCCCAGTTGTTTGAGCAACAGGAAGTGCCTGTCCTTCTGGTCGGTGACTCCCTGGGTATGGTACTGCAAGGCCAGACAGATACCCTGCCTGTGACTATTGATGAAATGGCTTACCACACCCGCTGTGTGCGTGCCGGCAGCCCCAATGCCCTGCTTCTGGCGGACTTGCCTTTCATGACCTATGGCACCCCTGAGCAGGCCTGTGACAATGCCGCCAAGCTGATGCGCGCCGGTGCCAACATGGTAAAACTGGAAGGGGGCAACTGGCTGGCCGACACAGTCAGAACATTGACCGAACGTGCCATACCTGTGTGCGCCCATCTGGGCCTGACACCTCAATCGGTCAATATCTTTGGTGGCTACAAAGTTCAGGGACGCGATAAAGAACGCGCTGATCAGATGCTGGCCGACGCCATTGCGCTGCAAAAGGCAGGCGCACAAATTGTCGTGCTGGAGTGTGTCCCTGCCTCACTGGCCAAACGCATCACCGAAGCCTTAGATATTCCTGTTATCGGCATCGGAGCCGGTAACGTGACTGACGGCCAGATTTTAGTCATGCACGACATGTTAGGCATTTCTGCCAACTATATGCCGCGTTTTTCTAAAAACTATCTTGCTCAGACTGGCGATATCCGCAAAGCGGTTTCACAGTATCTGAAAGAAGTGGAAACGGGAACATTCCCGGGTCCAGAGCATACCTTTGAGTAAGGAAAACCCACCATGCAGACTTTTGCTGACATTTCCCCTGTTCGTGAACAGGTTCGGGCCTGGCGCCGTGAAGGCCGCCGTATCGCCTTTGTTCCGACCATGGGAAATCTGCATCAGGGGCACCTGACTCTGGTTCGCAAAGCACGCGAACAAGCCGATATCATTATTGTCAGTATTTTCGTTAACCCAATGCAGTTCGATAAAGCTGACGATCTGAATAGCTATCCTCGTACTCTGGAAGAGGATCTGGCCAAATTGAATGGTGAGGGCGTCGAACTGGTTTTCACACCGACTCCGGATATCATTTACCCCAATGGCATGGACCGACAAACCTTTGTCGAAGTGCCGGGCCTGTCTCACATGCTGGAAGGGGCGTTGCGCCCAAGTCATTTTCGTGGCGTCGCCACCATAGTGGCCAAGCTGTTTAATATTGTGCAGCCAGATGTGGCCTGCTTTGGTGAAAAAGACTATCAGCAACTGGCGTTGATCCGTCAAATGGTCAACGATCTCGCGATGCCGATTGAGATCATTGGTGTACCGACAGTGCGTGAAATGGATGGCCTGGCTATGAGCTCTCGTAATGGATACCTCACCGTAGATGAGCGTCAGCGCGCACCGGTACTGGCCAAAACCATGCGCTGGATCAGCAGCCAGATCCGCGGCGGACGCCGTGACTTTGATGAAGTGGTGCTGGATGCCAATGATCAATTGCGTGCTGCCGGTCTGGAACCGGATGAAATTTACATCCGTGATGCCCGTACGCTGCAGGTTGTCGGCGAAGAGACCACACAGGCGGTGATCCTGATGTCTGCTTTCCTGGGGAAAGCGCGTCTGATTGATAATCAGGTCATTGAGCTGGCCTCTGTCTCAGCAGACACCACTCACTAACAAAACCAGACAGACATCTGCGATAAGCATCTGACTAAAACGCCCAGTTACTTACCGGTAACCGGGCGTTTTTATTGGGCATTAAACCCGCTGTATCGACTCAGGAGCGTAAGCCTATCCCTTTTGATATCAGATAGTGGGCCAGGCCGTACAAAGCAAGCACAAAGGCCAGAAGCACGCTAAACGCTGTGCCTATACCGACATCGGATACCCCGAGGAAGCCATAACGAAAAGCATTGACCATGTAGACGATAGGGTTGAGTTTGGACACCCACTGCCAGAATTCAGGCAACAGATTGAGGGAATAAAATACCCCGCCTAAGTAGGTCAAAGGCGTCAGTACGAAAGTGGGAATAATGCTGATATCATCAAAGGTTTTGGCAAACACCGCGTTGATCAGTCCCCCCAGAGAGAAAACGATGGAGGTCATGATGACAGTGACAATAATCACCCCCAGGTGCGCTATCTGCAAATCGACAAACAGCAGTGACACAGCCGTCACTATCACCCCGACACCCAGTCCGCGCAGTACACCACCGCCAATATAGCCGGCGATAATGACAAAGTTGGGCACAGGCGCAACCAGCAATTCTTCAATATTGTGCTGAAACTTGGCACTAAAGAAAGAAGACGCCACATTTGAATATGAGTTAGTGATCACTGACATCATGATCAAACCGGGCACTATGTATTCCATATAGGTAAAACCGCCCATCTCACCGATCCGACTGCCGATCAGGCTACCGAAAATGATGAAGTATAACGTCATGGTGATGGCTGGCGGCACCAGTGTCTGTACCCAGATACGGGCAAAACGGTTCACTTCTTTACTGATTAAACTTTGAAAAGCAATCCAATACTGGTATCTCATGCAGACTGCTCTCCTTGGCTCTGAGCTACAAGCGTCACGAACAACTCCTCAAGACGGTTGGCTTTATTACGCATAGACAGTACCTCTATCCCCTGAGCACTCAGCTGGCTGAATACAGAGTTCAGACCTGTTCCCTTGTGAATGTCGATTTCCAGCGTGTGGTTATCCGGCATTTTCCATGCCACACCATCAAGTTCAGGTTTACTGCCATTGAGGACAACATCAAGAATGAAGGTTTCCACCTCCAGCTTGGCCAGCAGAGATTTCATGCTGGTGTGTTCAATCAGCTCACCATGATTAATGATGCCGATATTACGGCACAGCATTTCGGCTTCTTCCAGGTAATGCGTAGTCAAAATAATAGTGACACCCTGACGGTTAATTTCTCGTAAAAAAGTCCACATCGAACGACGCAGCTCGATATCCACCCCTGCAGTCGGTTCATCGAGAATTAACAGCCTGGGTTCGTGCATCAGGGCACGGGCAATCATCAGGCGACGCTTCATACCGCCAGACAAACTACGGGCACGCTCATTGCGCTTGTTCCACAAATCCAGCTGTGTCAGGTACTTCTTTGCCCGCTCTTTGGCCAGCGCCTTGGGGACGCCATAAAAACCGGCCTGATTAATCACTATCTGCTCGACAGTCTCGAACTGATTGAAGTTAAACTCCTGCGGCACCAGACCGAGCTGATTTTTCGCTTCAACCAACTGCTTATCGATGTCATAGCCAAACACTTTCACCTGACCGGAGGTTTTATTGACCAGGGAGCTGATCACACCAATCGTGGTCGATTTACCGGCACCATTAGGCCCCAGCAGAGCGAAAAAGTCCCCTTCTTCGACTGTCAGGCTCATATCCTTAAGGGCCTGCACCCCTGGATAAGCCTTGTTTAAATCAGTAATTTCTAATGCATTCATACAATACGCTTTTTTATTTGGTATAAAGAGTAAAAAAATCAACAAATCGGATTTGCAAGCCGCCTCGCAAGTGTATAGTAATGACCTGTTTATCTTTGGCTTTGCAAGCGCATCATAGCAGCCATAGCCTGACCAAAGATAAACAACCCAATGTAGCAAACTAAGGTGTTGTCATGGCAGAAATTAAACAGCTATTTGCAAATAACTTTTCCTGGTCGGAAAAGATTAAAGCAGAAAACCCGGAATTCTTTTCACATCTAGCGAAAGCACAGCACCCAGAATATCTCTGGATCGGCTGCTCCGACAGCCGGGTTCCGGCAGAACGCCTGACTGGCCTGGACTCTGGCGAGCTTTTCGTGCACCGAAACGTGGCTAACCAGGTCATCCATACTGATCTGAACTGCCTGTCAGTGGTGCAGTATGCTGTCGATGTGCTCAAGGTCAAACACATCATTATCTGCGGCCACTATGGTTGCGGCGGTGTGGCAGCCTCCATTGATAATCCGCCCTTAGGGCTCATCAATAACTGGCTGCTTCATATTCGCGATCTGTACCTTAAACACCGCAGCGATCTGGGGACTCTGCCCCGTGAGGCCTGGGCCGATAAGCTATGTGAAATCAACGTGGCTTCGCAAGTATACAACCTGGGCAACTCGACCATCATGCAACAAGCCTGGGAACGCGGCCAGAAAGTTAAAATTCATGGCTGGGTGTACGGTATTGGTGACGGCAAACTGACGGATTTGGGCGTTACCGCCACCAGCCGGGAGTCTCTGGAAGTTTCCTACCAAAGTGCAATGGCAACGATTTTGCCCAAAGAATAACCCATAAAGTAAAAGCGACCATCTGGTCGCTTTTACTTGCATCACGCAGCTAAAAACCGAGAGTTATCAGTCTTCCAGCGGAATCACTTTTCCGATAAACCGCAGATGGCGGTATTTCTGCGCATAATCTATGCCGACACCGACCACAAATTCATCGGGAATTTCAAAACCAATCCACTCGGCATCCACGGCGACTTCACGGCGCTCAGGCTTGTCCAGCAAAGTACAGATACGGATGGAATTCGGATTACGCAGGGCCAGTATTTCCCGGACTTTATTCAGCGTGTTGCCGGTATCAATAATATCTTCAACCAGCAGCACGTCTTTGCCTTCGATTTCATCATCCAGATCTTTCAGAATACGGACATCACGGCTGCTTTCCATCGCGTTTCCGTAACTGGAAGCCGTCATAAAATCCACTTCGTGCGGCAGATCAACCGCACGGGCCAGGTCAGCCATAAAGACAAAGGAACCTCGCAGCAATCCCACCATGACAAGGTTTTCTGAGCCCTGATAATAGGCGGTGATCTGCTCTCCGAGCTCTTTAATCCTTGCCTGAACATCCTGCTCAGAAATCATGACTTCAATGGTATGCTTCATTTATCTCTCCATATGCGCATTTGGCATGCACATGGGTCTCAGTGATTACTAAAAAGCTATTCTACCATCCTTGAACAAGAAAAGTTATTGCTTCAATTATTCGAGCCATATGACACAACGGGTATAAATCAGATTGAACCAAATCCATTGCTGAGGTAGAGTTATTAAGCAAAGTGCATATAAATCGATTGGCTAGGGAATTTGTAGCATGGACACCATAGTTAAAAAAACGAGGACGCGTCTCTCACCTGAGAAACGAAAACAACAACTTCTCAAGTGTGCGCTGGAAGTGTTTGCCCGCCGAGGTATCGGACGAGCAGGACATGCCGACATTGCTGATATGGCTAATGTCTCAGTGGCAACGGTTTTCAATTATTTTCCTACCCGTGAGGCACTTGTTGAGCAAGTTCTGTCACAGGTGGAAAGAAATTTTAATGAACTGCTGAATCTGTGCCTGGGAGAAGAGCACGATACCCTTCATAGTCACCTGAGCTGCATCACAGGCTATATGATTGATGCGGTTATCGAACAGCAGGACTGGTTAAAGGTATGGTTTGAATGGAGTACTTCTGTCAGGACTGAAACCTGGCCGCAGTTTCTTGATGCAAACCGTCCGAACCTGAAACAACTGACCAATATCTTTGAGCAGGGTAAACAGGATGGTCAGCTAAGTACGGAGATCACCTCTTATGATCTGACCTGGCTGCTTCATGGTTTATGTTACGTGCTGTATTTACGCGCCAACATTGAGCCAGATAAAAACAGCATGCAAACACAGGCCGACGCTTACATCAGCCTAATGTTCCCGCAGGTATAACTGCTGCCGTTAACTGGCAGCAGCAAGTACTCTGGGCTGGTACAAGTCCAACTCTACGGATACGCGTTGACCAGTTTGCAGGATCATAGGGGTATTCACTATCAAGTGGTGCCCCTCGTAGTCTACCGTATAGCGGCAGCTGTCGCCCATGAACTGCTGTTCCAGAATAATCCCATCACCGTCTTCGGTCGGTGCCAGCTTTAGGTTCTGTGGCCTGACAAGCCACTCAACATGCCTGCCTTCGCCAAATGTGACGGCTTTTGCCAGATCAACACAGCCAAAGGGTGTCAGTAAGCCATCCTGCCCGATAGTGGCCGGCAAATAAGACCCCGCCCCCAGAAAATCAGCGACAAAACGGCTACAAGGTTGATAGTAAAGCTCCGCTGCGGTACCAAACTGTTCTATCACGCCATTGTGCATCACTGCCAGCTTGTCCGCGAAAGCAAAGGCTTCCTCCCGGCTATGAGTCACAAAGATAGCCGTTACCCCTTGCGCCTTGAAGATTCGTCGTATTTCCCGAATCAGCCCATGGCGAACCTGAGTGTCGATATTCGAAAACGGTTCATCCAGCAATATCAGATCAGGCTCGCAAGCCAGAGCCCGCGCAATCGCAACACGCTGTTGCTGACCGCCAGATAGCTGGTGCGGATAACGCTGGCCAAGGTTTTCCAGCCTGACCAGCGACAGCATTTCTTCCACTTTGGTCTGCGCATTGTTTTTTTCCCAGTCTCGCAGGCCAAAGGCTATATTTTCCGCCACAGTCAGATGGGGGAACAGCGCATAATCCTGGAAGATCATCCCTATATTGCGATTCTCCGGCGGCACCCAGTTCACTTTATCCACCACAGTACGGCCATTAATCCGCAACTCACCCTGCTCTTGCGGTAATAAGCCGGCAATGGCTTTAAGCAGGGTTGTTTTCCCGCAGCCGCTAGCTCCTAACAAACAGATGATTTCATTGTCTTCCACCACCAGAGACAGATTTTCCAGTACAGCATGACCGTTATAACGACAGGTCAGATTATGGACAGATAACGCATGACTCATCAGTGTGATTGCTCCAATGAACGGTTTACAACAACCAAAGGCACCAAGCCGACAAGCACCAGCAGAATGGCTGGCATTGCGGCCAGCTCCAGCTGCTCATCAGAGGCATAGTTGAAGACATAGGTTGCCAGAGTTTCAAAGTTAAATGGCCGCAGTAACAGCGCGGCGTTCAGCTCCTTCATGGACTCGATGAAGACCAGCAGACCCGCTATCAGGCAGCCCCGCCGGATGAGCGGCAAATGTACACGCCTCAGCATAGACATGGGCGCGCACCCCATGGTCTTGGCAGCCATGTCCAGTGACGGAGGTATTTTGGCCAGGCTGCTTTCAATACTGCCAACGGCTACTGCACCAAAACGCACCACAAAGGCAAAAATCATCGCAAACACAGAGCCGGAGAAAAAGAGTCCGGGCCGTCCCCATCCCATGAACTGAGTGAAGTCATTAAGCCAGTGATCGGCTGTGGTCAGTGGGATCATCACGCCGATTGCCAGCACAGTACCCGGCACGGCATAGCCCATCACACTTAAACGCATCGGCGCGATGCTGGTACGGCGGCCATCCAGACGATGATAAAAATTGACCAGCAGTGCGACAGCAACAGCCAGTAAAGCAGCACTCACAGCAACCATCAGGCTGTTCATGCTGAACTGTCTGAACTCAGAGTTCCAGCTCTGGGCAAAATACTGCCAGGCATAATAGAGCAGCTGCAGCAGCGGCAGGATGAAAGCCAGTCCAATCAGCCCCCAACACCAGCTCAGTGCCAGCACCTTCTTCCAGCCGGACAAACGGTAACGGACATCTTCATTCGGCTCACTGTGCTGCTGAAACAGTTTTTGCCGGCGACGACTGAATCGCTCTGCGCTGATCAGCAAAAAAATAGCCAGCAGCATCATGGCTGAAATTTTTGCCGCCGCGTTAAGATTGGAATAGCCCAGCCAGGTGTCGTATACCGCTGTTGTCAGCGAATGGACGGCAAAGTAACTGACAGTGCCAAAATCGCCCAGGGTTTCCATAGCAATCAAAGACAGGCCGACGGCAATGGAAGGCCGAGCCAGAGGCAAAGAAATGCGCCGGAAGCTTTCCAGCGGCGAACAGCGCAGCAAACGCGCAGATTGCAGTAAACTGGCACTCTGCTCCATAAAAGCCGTGCGGGCCAGCAGGTAGATATAAGGATATAGCACCAAAGCCAGTACCAGACACGCACCGCCTAAGGTTCGGATATCCGGAAACCAGTAATCCTGATAACTCTGCCAGCCAAACCAATCGCGCAGCAGAATTTGTACCGGTCCGGCATAGTCGAACCAGTCAGTGTAGATGTAGCCTATGATGTAGCCCGGCATCGCCAGTGGCAGTACTAAGGCCCATTGCAGCCACTTTTCACCGGGCAGCCGGCACATGGCCATAAACCAGGCGGCGGGCAAGCCAAACAAAGCCGCCAGTAACGCGGTGCCGGTGACCAGCACCAGTGTATTGAGGGTATAGGTCCCCATCACTGTGCTCATCAGGTGTGCAAACACCTGATCCGATTCCCCCAGTGCCGTATAGAAAATGGCTAAAATGGGTAAAACCAGTAAAACACCAAACGTCCAGCCGCTGGTTTTCCAAATAGGGTATCTGTCTTTCATTGCCGACAACTTAGTATCCTTGAGCTGACACGAGAGAAGCCTTGCCCAACGAAGGGGCAACACATGCGTCCAAGCGGTTCGCGAAAAAAAACGCCCCCAAAGATACCAGACAATCGATAAAAAGGGGCCTACCGACCCCTGTTTTTCTTCTACTTACAGATCAAACTGTACTTCATCCAGCAATTTGGTTGCTGCATTGTGATAATCAGCGATCTTTTCCAGAGGCAGAGTATCAGCACTGAAATCTCCCCAGGACGCCACCAGCTCAGAGCGCTCGACACCCGCTTTAACCGGGTATTCAAAGTTCACATCAGCGTACATGTGCTGAGCTTTGTCTGATGTCAGGAATTCCATCAGTTTCTGAGCATTGGCTTTATTAGGCGCATGCTTAGCCATCGCCATACCACTGATATTGACATGGGTACCGTTAGCCTGCTGACCCGGGAAATTGATGTAAACCGCTTCTGCCCACGCTTTCTGGTTTTCATCGCTTAACATTTTACCCAGATAGTAACTATTGCCGATTGCCAGATCACACAGGCCTTCTTTAACCGCTTTCACCTGGCCTCGGTCGTTACCCTGAGGTTTGCGAGCCAGGTTCGCTTTTACCCCTTCAAGCCAGGTTTTGGTTTCTGCTTCCCCGTAATGCGCAATCATCGAAGAAACCAGAGAAATATTGTAAGGGTGCTTACCTGAACGGGTGCAGATTTTGCCTTTCCACTCAGGTTTCGCCAGATCCAGATAATCAAAACTCGCTGGCAGACGGCCGACACGCTCTCTGGACGAGTACACACTGCGGGTACGTAACGTCAAGCCAAACCACTCATCGTCAGAGTCGCGGTACTGAGCCGGGACATTCTTGTCGATCACTTCACTGTCAACGGCCTGAACCAGGCCTTTATCACTCAATTCTGCCAGACGGCTGATGTCAACGGTCAGAATCACATCGGCCGGGCTGTATTCGCCTTCCTGAGCCAGTTTTTCAGCAATGCCATCTTTGGCAAATTTTACGTTGACCTTAATGCCAGTTTCATCTGTGAATTCTTTCAGCATCGGCTCAATTAAAAACGGCTGGCGCAGAGAGTAGACGTTGACTTCTTCGGCAGCCAGAACCATTTGAGGTGCCGACAACCCCAGTAATACAGCAGAAGCTAACAGTTTTTTCATTGAGCATTCCCTTAATACAAAAATGAATGATAACGTTTATCAGTATCGCTCAATTATACTGTAGCTGCTTCAGTCAACAATGTGTTGAAACAAATGAACACAAAAAAACGCTGCCTGCTGGCAGCGTTTTTGATAATTATGTGAATTAGCTCAACTTTAAAGCAATTACTTCACGCTGACAAACTCAGGGTAAGCATCTATGCCACAGTCGTGTAAATCCATACCGGCCATTTCTTCCTCTTCGCTGACACGGATCCCCATGGTAGCTTTCAGGATGGCCCATACGGCCAGACTCGCACCAAATACCCAGGCGAAGATAACAACCGCACCCAGTAACTGAGCACCAAAGCTGGCACCTGTGTTGCTGAACGGTACCACCATCAGGCCGAAGAAACCGCACACGCCGTGCACTGAAATCGCACCGACAGGATCATCGATTTTCAGCTTGTCCAGACCGATGATACTAAAGACAACCAGTGCACCGGCAATCACACCGATAATAACCGCTGACATAGGTGATGGAGACAGCGGATCAGCGGTGATCGCCACCAGGCCCGCCAGTGCACCATTGAGAATCATGGTCAAATCAGCTTTACCCCAGGTGGTTTTACACACTGCCAGTGCGGCGATAGCACCTGCAGCCGCTGCTGCATTGGTGTTGAGGAAGATTTTACCCACAGCCGTCGCATTCTCGAAGTCGGAAATCATCAGTTGCGAACCGCCGTTGAAACCGAACCAGCCAAACCACAGGATAAAAGTACCCAGGGTCGCCAGCGGCATGTTTGAACCGGGAATTGGCAGGATTTCTCCATTTTTGCCGTATTTGCCTTTACGGGCTCCCAGCAGCAACACACCAGCCAGTGCCGCAGACGCACCCGCCATATGCACAATTCCTGAGCCGGCAAAGTCACTAAAACCAGCGGCTGACAGGAAGCCGCCGCCCCAAGTCCAGTAGCCTTCAACCGGGTAGATAACAGCTGTCAGAACGACTGAGAATATCAGGAATGCCCACAACTTCATGCGTTCGGCCACAGCCCCTGAGACCACAGACATGGCTGTCGCGACAAAGACCACCTGGAAGAAGAAGTCAGATTCCAGCGAGTGGTCAGCCCCTTCCGCCTGAGTACCGAATAAGGTACCAAATGAAGGTAGCCAGCCACCTTCGCCGTTATCCACATACATGATGTTATAACCCACAATCAGGTACATGGTGCAGGCAATGGCGTACAGACAAAAGTTTTTAGTTAAAATTTCTGTGGTGTTTTTTGAGCGTACCAGACCGGCTTCCAGCATGGCAAAACCCGCTGCCATCCACATGACCAGGGCACCTGAGATCAGGAAAAAGAATGTGTCGAGCGCGTAACGCAGCTCTGTCACCGTTGTTGATAATTCCATGGTTGTCGTCCTCTTATCACATCTCGTTGTTATAATGCTTCTGCGTCTGTCTCACCGGTACGGATACGTACCGCATGGTCCAGATCGTAAACAAAAATCTTACCGTCACCGATTTTGCCGGTGTGTGCTGCCTTGGTAATCGCCTCAAGAATGATTTCCAGGTTCTCCGCCTGAGTGGCAATTTCCAGCTTGACCTTAGGCAGAAAATCAACCTGATATTCCGCACCGCGGTACAGTTCAGTGTGCCCTTTCTGACGGCCAAATCCCTTGACCTCAGAAACGGTCATCCCCTCAACCCCAACGTCCGCCAGCGCTTCACGCACATCATCCAACTTAAAAGGTTTGATTATTGCATTGATGAGTTTCATTAACCTTGCTCCTTAAACCTGTGCATCCCTAACATACACAGATTAATAAACAAGCTTCGTGCCAACTTTAAAAAGCCTTAATAAACATTAACTTAATTAATAAACATAAAAATTGCACAAAAAAACCGCACCATAGTGGTGCGGTTAATTCCCCGAAAAGAAGCAAAGCAGGAATTTACACTGAATCTGACGCCTATCGTCCGCGAGTGAATGCACGCCAAGCATGCAAGACTTGCTCAAGATCCTCAAATCCACACAAAGAAACCGCTTCATCGTCATAATGGCTCATGTCTTCATCAAGCTGCTCTTCATCTTGAAAAAACAAATAATTAGCCTGAACAATGGCTTCGTTATCCTCCAGGATCAGTGTCATTTCTTCCCCGCTTAACCGCCACTCGCTCGTCGTACCCTTTAATGCACCAAGTTGATTCAGGATCAAGGCTATCTTTGCCTCATCAGCCTGCACTTCTTCCACCAGCCAGCGGCCAAGCGCTTCATGTCCCATAGAAAAAACCACATGATAGCTGCCATCCAGCATGTTTTTCTTAAATTCGTAGTCCATACCTGCCCTTTATTATTGTGATTAGTGATTGGTGTCTGCCGTCAGGCGCCATCTTACTTAACTATTGTCCGCATACTGCATTCAGTGAAGGAAGACGGAATAATTCCGCCGCGCACCTTGTCAGGAACCCGGTAAAAATGCAACCTGAAGCCGCTATGAACTGCCTATAAGGCGTGTGTGGGAAGTCACAACCTTGCCGAGCCACAGGCTTAGAAGGCACACGGCGAAACGTAGCGCAACACAAAAGACATAAGGATAAAAAGACAAAAAAAGACAGGGAGCCATTGGCTCCCTGTCTTATTCACAAGTATCTATTCTGGTCGGGTATGATTACACCGCAGCCTGGATAATCACTTCATCCGCACGCTTAGTGTACTGACCCATACGGTGGAAGTTCAGATAACGGTAAGTATCTGCTGCCGTTGCATTAATCTGCTTGGCGTACTCCATGTACTCTTCCACAGTCGGGATACGACCCAGGATAGCACCCACCGCTGCCAGCTCAGCTGAAGAAAGGTACACATTGGCACCTGTCCCCAGACGGTTCGGGAAGTTACGGGTAGAGGTCGACATCACAGTTGCTTTATCAGCCACACGCGCCTGGTTACCCATACACAGCGAACATCCCGGCGTTTCTATACGAACACCAGCACGACCGAAGATACCGTAATAACCTTCCTCAGTCAGTTGATCACGGTCCATCTTAGTGGGTGGTGCCACCCACAAACGCGTGTTCAGCTGGCCACCAAATTTATCCAGCAGCTTACCGGCGGCACGGAAATGGCCGATGTTAGTCATACAGGAACCGATGAAGACCTCGTCGATTTCCGTACCCTGCACATCAGACAGCAGGCGTGCATCGTCCGGATCGTTAGGCGCACACAGAATTGGCTCTTTGATCTCAGCCAGATCGATTTCGATCACATGAGCATATTCGGCGTCTTTGTCTGCTTCCATCAGAGACGGATTATCCAGCCATTCCTGCATCGCAGTAATACGGCGTTCAATGGTACGACGATCACCATAACCTTCGGCAATCATCCACTTCAGCATCACAATGTTGGATTCCAGATACTCAGCCACAGACTCCTGCGACAGTTTTACTGTACAACCCGCCGCACTGCGCTCTGCCGAGGCATCAGACAGCTCAAAAGCCTGCTCAACCGTCAGGTGCTCAACACCTTCAATTTCCAGCACGCGGCCGGAGAATTCGTTGATCTTACCGGCTTTCTCTACGGTCAGCAGACCATGTTTGATACCGTAGTAAGGGATGGCATGCACCAGATCACGCAGCGTGATACCTTCTTGCATTTCGCCCTTAAAGCGCACCAGGATAGACTCTGGCATATCCAGCGGCATCACACCGGTTGCCGCAGCGAACGCCACCAGACCAGAACCGGCCGGGAACGAAATTCCCAGAGGGAAACGGGTGTGCGAGTCACCACCGGTACCGACAGTATCAGGCAGCAGCATGCGGTTCAGCCAGGAGTGGATCACACCGTCGCCAGGACGCAGCGAGACACCGCCACGGTTCATGATGAAGTCAGGCAGCGTATGGTGGGTGTTGACATCAACTGGCTTAGGATAAGCCGAGGTGTGACAGAATGACTGCATGGTCAGCTCAGCAGAGAAGCCCAGGCAGGCCAAGTCTTTCAGCTCATCACGGGTCATAGGACCTGTGGTGTCCTGAGAGCCCACTGTGGTCATCTTAGGCTCACAGTAGGTGCCCGGACGGATACCTTCAACGCCACAGGCTTTACCAACCATTTTCTGAGCCAGGGTAAACCCTTTACCAGAATCTGCCACTGGCTGCGGGCGACGGAATACCGTCGACGCTTCCAGGCCCAGACACTCACGGGCACGGTCAGTCAGACCACGGCCGATGATCAGCGGAATACGGCCGCCGGCACGCACTTCATCAATCAGCACGTCGGTTTTCAGCGAGAAGGTAGAGACCACTTCATCACTGCCGTGACGACGCACTTCACCTTTGAATGGGTAAACGTCGATCACATCACCCATGTTCAGCGCCGTCACATCCACTTCAATCGGCAGTGCACCGGCATCTTCCATAGTATTAAAGAAGATAGGCGCAATCTTACCGCCCAGTACATAACCGCCAGCGCGCTTATTGGGGACATTCGGAATATCATCGCCCATGAACCAGAGTACGGAGTTAGTCGCCGATTTACGGGATGAACCCGTACCGACCACATCACCGACGTAAACCAGCTGATGCCCTTTCTCTTTCAGGGCTTCAATTTGTTTCACCGGACCAACTGAACCGGCTTGATCCGGTTCAATACCGTCACGTTCATTTTTCAGCATCGCCAGCGCGTGCAGAGGAATATCCGGACGAGACCAGGCATCAGGCGCCGGCGACAGGTCATCGGTATTGGTTTCACCGGTGACTTTAAAAACAGTCAGGGTAATTTTTTCAGCCAGTTCAGGCTTAGACAGGAACCACTCGGCATCCGCCCAGGATTGCAGCACTTGCTTGGCGAATTCATTGCCGGCTTTTGCTTTTTCTTCGACATCATAGAAAGCATCGAACATCAGCAGCGTATGAGACAGGGCTTTCACCGCAATCTGTGCCAGTTCGGCATTGTCTAATAGGCTGATCAGGGGCTCAATGTTATAACCACCTTGCATGGTGCCCAGCAATTCAGCCGCTTTTTCTTTGCTGACAATGGGAGAAGTCGCTTCACCTGTGGTAATCGCGGCCAGAAAGCCCGCTTTCACGTATGCAGCTTCATCAACACCTGGCGGGATGCGGTTTTCCAGCAGGTCGACCAGGAAGGCTTCTTCGCCTGCAGGTGGATTTTTCAGAAGTTCAACCAGAGCAGCAGTTTGCTCGGCATCCAGAGGCTTAGGGACAATCCCTTCAGCAGCACGCTCTTCGACGTGTTTACGGTAGGCTTCAAGCACGACATATTCCTCATTTTTCGGTTTAGCCAACCGGCTAAACATCCTTGGAAGTGATTGCCCTCTCCGGTTATCACGCACGCATTATGCTTGACTTGATTCAGACCTTTTTGACGTGCAGGAGAGACCAAAACCGGTTACGGAGCATACCATTTTTAACTAAACATTAAAATCAGGCGGACTTTTACAACATTCACAAAACAGGAAAAATCCCAGTATTACAGGGCTCCTCCAAAAAACAGATAGAAAGAACTTAAATCTTCTTCCGTCCTGCCATAAGCCAGAATGAATGGCCCAAATGGCGTAGTAATACCAGTGAATATGCTACCTGCATAGTATCCCGGTATTTCTGAGACAGAAAGATTGGGATTATTGAACACGCCGCCCCATTCGACAGAGCCCCCCAGATACACCGCTGAGTTAAACAGGCCAAAGTCGTTATCCAGCAGATGGTATCGGTACACCAGGGCAGAAAATACTTTATTGTTACCCGACAAACTGTTTTTCGGTATGCCGGATAGATTCAGGAAACCACCCAGCTCTTTGGGATCTAGCCGTAAATCCTCATCGGAATGCACGTTGCCGTATTCCGCCTTGCCCATCAAGGTATGGCGGCCAAAAGTGTACGCTCCCTTCCAGCCCAAATCGAAATGCAAAGATGTGTCTGCACTGTGCTCACCCTGAAAACGCACACTGTCATCCGAAGAGGCAATCTCGGCGAGAAAAAAGTGGCCATTGTTCGGCAGGGTGAAATCGTCCAGGGTATCAAGGTTGTACCTCAGATAAAGACGCCGGCTGCTGCGATCCTGATCGCCCAAATTCAGAATACCGGGAAATTGTGTCTCTCCGTTGCCAAACAGATAACCCAGCCTGAACTCTTGCCAAAGGGCAGGCTGCCACCCCAGTGAGCTGTCGATACTCACATCAATGAAGCGCGCAGCAAGAAAATCATCAATGTTCTTCAGGCTCGGTTCTTCCCCCGAAACAGCGACATGGGTATTAGTTACATCGTAGTCGATGCCCATCACGGCGAACCATTCCTGATCGCTGGTAAAAGGCACATACAGTTCGCTGGCGATACGCTTATCAGAGCCATATTCGAGTTCGTTGCGCCATTCAGCCCCTTTCTCTGACAGACCGGTCGCCGTTAACCCCAACCCAATGGAGAAGTCGGTATTATTGGCAAAATCATCTTCTAAGGCGAAGCGCATGTCGATAAAGTTGGGCCCCCAGCTTTTGGCCTTCACTTCAAAGATCAATATATGGCGATTGCCTAAACGCTCAAACCTGTAATCTACCCGTTCAAACCTGTCCAGCGCATACAGATCGCGCACACTTTGCTCCAGCTGCTCGGTATTTACCTTCATGCCGGGTTTCAGTTGCAGCCGCTCTAACAAGACTTCATCGGCATAAGGACTGTTGTTGAGCAATTCAATTTCGTCGATCCGGCCTTCTTCCAAAAATTCCAGCTCGCGCCGGGCAGTCTGTTTGTAATCAATATATGTCTGATAAATACTGGCGTTGCCGAGTTCTGACAGCTGGAAGCGCACAGCCTGAACACTGTGATAACCGCTGTCAAAGGCTTCCGGCATGCGGTGAAAGTCTGTGGTGCTGATGCCCCGGACATCAGGACGCAGCAACAGGTCGGTATCGGACAACTGTGCTTCCTGCCGGGCAGAATTATCCCGCACCATAAAATCGGTCAGCTGATCCATGACCACCAGATAGTCGCTCAGCTCATCGGCAGTTTTGAAATCGTTACTGATATCAACCGCGATCACCAGATCGGCGCCCATCTCCTTCACCACAGAAATGGGCAGATTATTGGTGATGCCGCCATCCACCAGCAATTTGCCTTCCAGCATCACAGGTGGCAGCAAACCGGGAACAGACATACTCGCCTGCATCGCCTCAGCCAGATCGCCACCGGACAACACAACGGGTTTAAGATTTTCAATATCAGTGGCAACCGCACGGTATGGTACAGGCAAGGCATCAAAGCTGACCATCCAGGGCAAATTGCCGGATGTGGTACGCAGTATCTCGCCCATGGTTTGTCCCTGTACAAACCCTTTCGGCACTTTGATCTCCCAGAATTTAAACCCCAGATCCATGACTATCTGGAACCTGTCCTCTTGCTGCTTTTCACGAACCCGCCGCTCACTGCGCTGCACCCTGTCTTCATAACCCGACTCCCAGTCCACGGTATTGAGGATGGCTTCAACCTCATCGGCGCTCATTCCCGATGCATACAAGCCCCCGACATAAGCGCCCATGCTGGTCCCCACAATGTAATCCACCGGGATCTGCAGCTCTTCCAGCGCCTTCAGCACCCCGACATGGGCCGCCCCTTTGGCACCGCCACCGCCGAGGACAAGTCCGACCTTCAGGCGATCAGCATTTTTTTGCTCCGCTTTCACTAAAGCTGAAGTAAATACGGCCGATATCACAATAAATAATGCAAAAAAACGAAACATCCCTTTAAAAACACCATGTTGATCACTGAGCCGATGTGGGTGACACCGGCTAAAAAAGACAATTAATTCGCACACTTATACCGCAGAAATCCCGGTAGCAACAGAGAATTGATGCATGAACCTCAAGCAGCTTTCCATCAGGCAAAAACTTACACTGGCAATGAGCATAGCCGTCATTGCCTCAAGCGCATTAGTCAGTTACCTCAGTCTCAGCACCTCGCAGGACATTATTCAGTCGCGACTGCTCAGCAATGAACTGCCTACCCGGCTGGCCCAGTTCAGCGGACAAGTGGAATCAGAAGTCAGGCTGCTGCAAAACGCCACTGAACAGCTGGCAAACAATACGGCCATGCTAAACCTGCTGACGCAGCCTGTCAGCGCCGACGACGAACAGCAGCTTATTGACCAGCTCAACAGCCTCAAGCGCCAGTATGGTCTGAACGATGCCTCTATTGCCAACCGGGAAACCGGGGATTACTGGAACCAGAACGGATTCCTGCGCCGCCTGAATCGTACTCAGGATAGCTGGTTCTACAACTTCCGTGATAGCAACAAGTCAAGAATGACCCAGGTGTTCAGGGAAGCGAACGGTGAGCTGAAACTTTTTGTCAATTACCAGCAGCTGAACGGCACAGGAATGTCCGGCTTTTCCCGCTCATTCAATGATATGGCTAATCTGCTCTCGCAGTTCAAACTGGAGCAAACCGGCTTTGTGGTACTGACGGATGCACGCGGCGTGGTGCAGCTTGATCCGAACAACCGCAACCCGGAAAAAACGCCTTTTACCGATCGCTTTGGTTCAGACAGCCGGGTGTTACTGGAAAAGAGCCCTTTCAATCTGTTTACCGCCCATTACCAGGGTCAGAAGCTGCTGCTGGCTTCCAGCTATATTCCGGCGATGGACTGGTTTGTGATTGCTCAGGTGCCTGAACAAGAAGTGTTTGCCCAGTTAAATGAGACCCGCAATTATGTGATGCTTCTGGCTGTCCTGACCACCCTGGCATTTATTGGCCTGGCGGTATACCTGAGCCAGACCATCACCCGGCCGATCCGCCAGGCCGCTGATACCTTCCGCGAACTGGGCGAAGGTGATGGCGATCTGAGCCGACGCATTCCTGTGTCAGGTAAAGACGAAATTGCTGAACTGGCCAATGGTTTCAATGCCTTTGCCAGCAAGATCCATGCACTGGTTGTCGACGTCGCTGCCACGGGCACAGAGCTCCGTGAGGCCGCCGAGCAAGTCTCTGCTCAGGCACAAGCCACACTGGATCACAGCCAGAATCAGCGTGATCGTACCCTGCAGGTGGTCACAGCCATTAATCAGATGGGCGCCACCGTCAATGAGATTGCCGGTAATGCGGCTTATGCGGCGGAATCCGCTTCGCAGGCCACCTCGGCCACCAGCAATGGTCAGCAAGTGGTCCAGAGCGCCCAGGACAGCATTGAACAGTTGGCCGGCGATATGCACAACATGGCAAAAGTGGTCGCGACACTGGCAGATAATACCGTCGCCATTGGCGGTATTCTGGAAGTGATTCGCGGCGTCTCCGAGCAGACCAACCTGCTGGCACTCAATGCCGCGATTGAAGCTGCGCAGGCCGGCGAACAAGGACGGGGCTTTGCCGTGGTCGCCGACGAGGTACGTAACCTGGCCAGCCGCACTGCGGCCTCAACTGATGAAATCCAGACCATGATTAACCGCCTGCAGCAGGAAGCGCAACACGCCGTCCAGGCGATGCAGAACAGCCAGCAATTAACCGAAGCCGGCACCCAGGCCGCTGATGATGCCACCAAAGCACTGCTGCTCATCAACGATCAGATCCTGCAGATTTCCGATTTGAACACCCAGGTCGCCACCGCAACCGAGGAGCAGTCCACCGTTGTGTCTGATATCAACATCAATATCGAAGATATCAACGAGAATACCCAGCGTACCTCAGACACGGCGAATGAGATGGTCACGTCCAGTCAGAATCTGCACGCTTTGTCGCTCCGTCTGGAGCGTATGGTCAGCAGCTTTAAACAGTAATCAGATCTGCATGCCTTCAAGCGCCGTGTCCAGAACACTCCCTTCTCACCTCCCCCTCTACGAGGGGGAGAAACAAAAACAGCGAGCCTGAATTCCTTTTCCTGGCGTTTCCCTCTACGAGGAGGGAGGAACCGAATGCCATTACTCTGGTTCGAAACGTAAAAAAGCGCCTCAAGGGCGCTTTTTTCATGCAGTCAGAAAAGGTAAAAAATTACTTTTTCTTCTTCGCTTTGGCGTTTGGCAGGTCAGTGATCGAACCTTCGAACACTTCCGCAGCCAGACCCACAGACTCGTGCAGAGTCGGGTGAGCATGGATAGTCAGTGCGATGTCTTCGGCATCACAACCCATCTCGATAGCCAGACCGATTTCGCCCAGCAGTTCACCGCCGTTAGTACCTACGATAGCACCACCGATAACACGGTTAGTGTCTTTGTCGAAGATCATCTTGGTCATGCCGTCAGCACAGTCAGACGCGATCGCACGGCCAGAAGCGGCCCATGGGAAAGTAGCAACTTCGTAGTTGATGCCTTCTGCTTTCGCTTCTTTCTCTGTCTTACCCACCCAGGCAACTTCAGGCTCAGTATAAGCAATTGAAGGAATCACTTTCGGGTCGAAGTAATGCTTCTTACCGGCAATCACTTCTGCCGCTACGTGACCTTCGTGCACACCTTTGTGTGCCAGCATTGGCTGACCCACCACATCGCCAATCGCGAAGATGTGTGGCACGTTGGTACGCATTTGCTTGTCGGTGTTGATGAAACCACGCTCATCAACCGCCACGCCCGCTTTCTCAGCGTCGATCAGCTTACCGTTTGGTGTACGGCCGATCGCCACCAGAACCGCGTCGTAACGAACAGGCTCAGCCGGTGCTTTCTTGCCTTCCATTGACACGTAAATGCCGTCTTCCTTCGCTTCAACCGCAGTCACTTTGGTTTCCAGCATCAGGTTGAACTTCTTGCTGATACGCTTGGTGAAGACTTTGATGATGTCTTTGTCTGCCGCAGGGATCACCTGATCAAACATTTCAACGACGTCGATCTGAGAGCCCAGTGCGTCATACACAGTACCCATTTCCAGACCAATGATGCCGCCGCCCATGACCAGCAGTTTTTCTGGTACTTCTTTCAGTTCCAGCGCGTCTGTTGAGTCCCAGATACGCGGATCTTCATGCGGGATGAAAGGTAGTTCAATCGGACGGGAACCGGCTGCGATGATAGCGTTGTCAAATTTCACCGTAGTGGCTTCTTCGCCTTCTACAACGATAGTGTTCGGATCGGTAAATTTACCGTAGCCGTTCACGACAGTCACTTTACGCATTTTCGCCATACCACCCAGACCACCGGTCAGTTGGTTGATGACTTTATCTTTCCAGATGCGGATCTTGTTGATATCGGTTTGTGGCTCACCAAATACCACGCCGTGATCGGCCATGGCTTTAGCTTCTTCGATGACTTTCGCCACGTGCAGCAGTGCTTTCGATGGGATACAACCCACGTTCAGACACACGCCACCCAGAGTGCTGTATTTTTCAATCAGAACCGTTTCCAGACCTAAGTCTGCGCAACGGAAAGCGGCAGAGTAACCGGCAGGACCTGAGCCTAGAACTACGACCTGGGCTTTAATTTCTTTACTCATTATTGACCTCGTTGTAAGTCATCTATCCCTAACTGGCTGTAAGGCAGAATGCGTTATTTTTTTATTTTCAGACCGCGCAACAGTTTACAGACCTGTTATCACCCTGAAAAGGAAAATGGCATTCCCTGTGAGCCAGGCAACAATTCCTTGCCCGTTCATACGGGCAAGGAATCTCGGGTCACACCTTTTACAGCACCAGACGACGAATGTCGGACAGCATGCCGTTCAGGTAAGTAATGAAGCGTGCACCTTCAGCACCGTCGATCACACGGTGATCGTAAGACAGTGACAGCGGCAGCATCAGGCGAGGTTCGAAGTCCTTGCCGTTCCATACTGGTTTCATCTCAGACTTAGACACACCCAGGATGCCCACTTCAGGGGCATTCACGATTGGAGTGAATGCCGTACCACCCAGGCCACCCAGGCTTGAGATAGTGAAGCAGCCGCCCTGCATGTCAGCAGCCGTCAGTTTACCGGCACGGGCTTTCTTAGAGACCACCATCAGCTCTTCAGACAGCTCGTAGATGCCTTTCTTGTTCACGTCTTTGAACACAGGCACAACCAGACCGTTTGGTGTATCTACCGCAATACCGATGTTAACGTATTTCTTCAGGATCAGGCTCTCACCGTCGTCAGACAGAGAAGAGTTGAACGCCGGGAAGGCTTCCAGAGACTTGGCAACAGCTTTCATGATGAACACCAGCGGGGTGATCTTCATGCCTGTGTCTTTCTTCGCTTCAATCGCATTCTGCTCTTTACGGAAAGCTTCCAGCGCTGTGATGTCTGCGTCATCCCACTGAGTAACATGCGGGATCATCACCCAGTTACGGTGCAGGTTGGCGCCAGAGATCTTCTTGATGCGAGACAGCGGCTTCACTTCCGTTTCGCCGAACTTGCTGAAATCTACTTTCGGCCAAGGCAGCAGACCCAGTGCCGCACCGTCACCTTTACCGGATGCAGAAGCTGCTGTACCAGACTCAAGGCGTTTCAGCGCGTCTTTCACATAGCTCTGAACGTCTTCTTTCAGAACGCGGTTCTTGCGGCCGGTACCTTTGACTTTCGCCAGGTTAACACCAAACTCGCGAGCCAGACGACGAACAACCGGAGAAGCGTGTGCGTATTCGTTGTTTTCAACGAAATCGCCACTCGCTGCAGGAGCTTCAGCTTTCGCAGCCGGAGCCGCCGCTGGTGCTGCTGCTGCCGGAGCAGGTGCTGCGGCCTGAGGTGCTGCAGCCGGAGCGGCACCAGCCACTTCGAATACCATGATCAGAGAGCCGGTCGAGACTTTGTCGCCGCTCGCGATCTTGATTTCTTTCACTTTACCCGCGAATGGTGCAGGCACTTCCATTGAAGCTTTGTCGCCTTCCACTGTGATCAGAGATTGCTCTTCTTCCACCATGTCGCCAACGGCAACCATGATTTCAGTCACTTCAACTTCGTCACCACCGATATCCGGTACGTTCACTTCTTTGTCAGCCGCCGCGGCTGGTGCTGCTGCCGGAGCAGGAGCTGCTTCAGCCGCTGGAGCCGGTGCTGCTGCACCAGAACCGGCCACTTCAAAGACCATGATCAGAGAACCCGTCGACACTTTGTCACCGGATACGATCTTGATTTCTTTTACCGTGCCCGCGAATGGCGCCGGTACTTCCATCGAAGCCTTGTCGCCTTCAACCGTGATCAGAGACTGCTCTTCTTCAACACTGTCGCCAACCGCCACCATGATTTCAGTGACTTCAACTTCGTCGCCACCGATATCAGGCACGTGAACTTCTTTCAGTTCAGCGGCGGCTGGAGCGGCAGGGGCTGCAGCAGGCGCGGCTTCTGCAGCTGGAGCAGGTGCCGCTTGCGCCGCACCCTCCGCTTCGAAGATCATGATCAAAGAACCGGTAGACACTTTGTCGCCTTCCGCTACTTTGATTTCTTTTACGATACCCGCCTGAGAAGCCGGTACTTCCATAGAAGCCTTGTCGCCTTCAACAGTGATCAGAGATTGCTCTTCTTCCACCTTGTCGCCAACGCTGACCAGGATTTCAGTAACCTCAACCTCATCAGCACCGATGTCAGGTACATTAATTTCGATTGCCATTATTTATTGCCTCTTACGCGAATAGCGGGTTGATCTTGTCGACATCGATGTTGAATTTCTTGATTGCTTCCGCAACGGCAGATTTCTCAACATCACCACGCTTGGCCAGCTCGTTCAGAGCTGCAACAACCACGTAGCCAGCGTTCACTTCGAAGTGACGACGCAGGTTCTCACGGCTGTCAGAACGGCCAAAGCCATCAGTACCCAGCACTTTATAAGATTCAGCCGGGATGAAGGCACGCACCTGATCCGCATAGTTCTTCATGTAGTCAGTTGCTGCAATGGCAGGTTCAGTACCCATCACTTCCGCGATGTAAGTGACTTTCTGCTCAGCTTCCGGGTGCAGCATGTTGTAACGCTCTGCGTCCTGACCGTCACGGGCCAGTTCGTTGAATGAGGTTACAGAGAAGACGTCAGACGCGATGCCGTAATCGTCGCTCAGGATTTGAGCGGCTTTACGTACTTCAGTCATGATGGTGCCTGAGCTCATCAGCTGAACTTTCGCTTTATCGCCCGCGTAAGTTTCCAGCTTGTAGATACCCTTACGGATACCTTCTTCAGCGCCTTCCGGCATAGCTGGCATTGCGTAGTTTTCGTTCATCAGCGTCAGGTAGTAGAACACATTTTCCTGATCGCCATACATGCGACGGATACCGTCTTGCATGATAACGGCCACTTCGTACGCGAACGTCGGGTCGTAAGAGATACAGTTCGGGATAGTGTTGGCCAGAATGTGGCTGTGACCATCTTCGTGCTGCAGACCTTCACCGTTCAGGGTTGTACGACCGGCTGTTGCACCCAGCAGGAAGCCACGTGCTTGCTGGTCACCCGCCATCCACGCCATGTCGCCAACACGCTGGAAGCCGAACATAGAGTAGTAGATGTAGAAAGGAACCATTGGCAGGTCGTTGGTGCTGTACGAGGTCGCCGCAGCTACCCACGAAGACATAGCGCCCAGCTCGTTAATACCTTCCTGCAGTACCTGACCTGCGGTGTCTTCTTTGTAGTAAGACACAACGCCACGGTCTTCAGGGGTATAAGTCTGACCGCTTGGGTTGTAGATACCGATTTGACGGAACAGGCCTTCCATACCGAAAGTACGCGCTTCGTCAGCAATAATAGGAACGATGTTCTTACCGATGTTCTTGTTCTTCAGCAGCACGTTCAGTGCACGCACAAAGCCCATAGTGGTTGAGATATCACGCTTCTGCTCTTCCAGCAGCGGTTTGAACTCTGCCAGCTCAGGCACAATGAACTCTTGGGTGAAGTTCGGCAGACGCTTAGGCGTGTAACCGTGCAGTGCTTTACGACGAGCGTGCAGGTATTCGTGCTCTTTCGAACCTTCTTCCAGTTTCAGGTAAGGCAGGTTCTTCACGTCATCTTCAGACACCAGATCTTGCAGACCCAGGCGATCGCGCAGGTGCAGAACATGGGTCATGTCCATTTTCTTCACCTGGTGCGCAATGTTCTTACCTTCGGCCGCTTCACCCATGCCGTAACCTTTAACGGTTTTAGCCAGGATAACAGTTGGCTTGCCTTTGGTGTCTTGCGCGTTTTTGAATGCCGCGTACAGTTTTGATGACTCGTGACCGCCACGCTTCAGCGCAAAGATTTCGTCGTCAGTCATGTCAGCAACCAGGGCTGCTGTTTCAGGGTATTTACCGAAGAAGTGCTCACGCACGTAAGCGCCGTCTTTGGATTTGAACGTCTGGTAGTCACCGTCGATGGTTTCGTTCATCAGCTGCAGCAGTTTACCTGTGGTATCTTTTGCCAGCAGAGAATCCCAGTTGTTACCCCAGATTACTTTAACTACGTTCCAGCCTGCACCTTTGAACAGACCTTCCAGTTCCTGGATGATGCTGCCGTTACCCATAACCGGGCCGTCAAGACGCTGCAGGTTACAGTTAACCAGGAAGCACAGGTTGTCCAGTTTCTCACGGGCTGCAAAAGAAATCGCACCGCGTGATTCTGGCTCATCCATCTCGCCATCACCCAGGAATGCATACACACGCTGAGCAGAGGTATCTTTCATACCGCGGCCATTCAGGTACTTCAGGAAACGCGCCTGGTAGATAGAAGCAATCGGACCCAGACCCATAGACACGGTTGGGAATTGCCAGAATTCAGGCATCAGTTTAGGGTGCGGATAAGAAGAAATACCTTTACCGTCGACTTCCTGACGGAAGTTATCCAGTTGCTCTTCAGTCAGACGACCTTCAACGAAGGCACGAGAGTAGATACCCGGAGAGATGTGGCCCTGATAGTACACCAGGTCGCCGCCGTCTGTTTCGTTAGCTGCACGGAAGAAGTGGTTAAAGCACACTTCGTAGAAAGCCGCAGAAGATTGGAACGAAGCCATGTGGCCACCCAGTTCCAGATCTTTCTTAGAGGCACGCAGTACGATCATTACGGCGTTCCAGCGGATAATTGCACGGATACGACGTTCCAGAGTGGTATCACCAGGATACGCAGGCTCTTGTGCTGCAGGAATGGTATTGATGTAGTTAGTGGTAATGCCCGTTGGCATGTCTACTCCACCCAGACGCGCTTTTTCCAGCACTTGCTCCAGCAGGTACTGTGCGCGCTCTACACCTTCTTCACGAACGACGGACTCCAGGGCTGCTAGCCATTCTTGAGTCTCCAGTGCGTCCACGTCATGCTTCATGACTTCAGACATGCGATCTATCCTTTCGTTGATATTCTACAAAACCAGGGTTTTATCGCCCCTAACAATGTCGCGACTGTTTGATACCGACCTCGGCTTATATGAGGGAAGTATTAATCCAGCCCGTCCTTGCGTTGTTGAATCCTGCGAAGAGAGCGTTCACGTCTGCTATCTTCAAGCGTTAAATCCAACAATGTTTCCTCGATATAAGCCAAATGTGCATGCGATGCTTCACGCGCCATTTCCGGCTGCCCGGAAACGATCGCATGCACAATATCGGCTCGGTGTTTGCTCACCTTCTCCACCACCTCTGGGCGACGGTTCAGGAGTTCAAAGTTTTGTAATACGTTTTGTTCCAGCAAGGGGGCGAGACTGCGGATGATATGCAGCAGTACCAGATTATGAGCGGATTCGGTCACCGCAATCAGATACTGCATCACAGCGGCAGCTTCAGACTTGAGATCACCCTGTTGCTGGGCTTCCTGTATCCGGCTGTGACAGGCGCGGATACGGTCGAAATCGTCTTCATTGCCGCGAAGAGCGGCATAGTAAGCAGCCAGCCCTTCAAGGGCATGGCGGGATTCGAGTAAATCGAGCTGTGTTTCAGGATGGGCTGCCAGTAAGTCCAGCAGGGGATCAGAAAAGCTTTGCCATAACTGATCCGACACAAAGGTGCCCCCGCCCTGACGACGGGTCAGCAGATGTTTGGCTTCTAAGCGTTGAATCGCTTCGCGTACCGAAGGACGCGAAACGTCAAACTGCCGCGCTAACTCTCGTTCAGGCGGCAGTTGGTCTCCGGGGGACCATATCCCCTCCAGGATCAGTCGCTCAAGTTCTTGCTCTATGACGTCTGAGAGCTTGGCTTGGCGAATACGCTTATAAGTCATTTATTAGTATCTGCTTCTTGTATTTTTTTATCTTACAGTTCGACCCTACGACCGGTTAATTGGTCATACCAATTTAACTATATACAGAAATTTTACAGAAATAATTGAGGATGTCTACCGACAACTTGATTCATGTCATGGTACTTCGAGCAATAAATCCCCGCAATTCGGACCATGAAAGCCAAAAATTATCGCAACTTTAGACCATAATCCCGCATGTTGCGAACAAGATTCCTACAGAAAGTTAATGGTCAGACCAATTTGTTAACATTTTCGTCACATACAAAAATGTCACTTTTTGTAAAACAGCTCAAATTTTTTTTAATCGCTTAACCCGCTTTTATAACACCGCCAGTCAAAGGCCAGTCCAGGGTCGGTCTTGCGGCCGGGAGCAATAAATTCATGCCCGGTGATGCGGGCGCGGGACAGTTGCGGATAACGGGCTAACAAAATGCGGGTGAGTCGGCGCAGAGCATCATACTGCTCCGGGGTATATGGCAGGGTATCTGTGCCTTCCAGTTCAATGCCGATAGAAAAATCATTGCATTTCTCTCTGCCGGCAAATTCAGACACACCGGCATGCCAGGCTCTGGCATTGAAAGGCACAAACTGAATCACTTCGCCATCGCGGCGGATCAGGCAATGGGCGGATACCCGTAACTGATGAATTTCCCGAAAATACGGGTGCCCGTCCGGATCCAGTTGTCCGGTAAAAAGCTGCTCTATATAAGGACCGCCAAACTGCTCTGGCGGCAGGCTGATATTGTGTATCACCAGCAAAGAGATATCGGTTTCATCCTGCCGGCGGTCACAGAACGGAGAAGGCACCCGTTTCACTTTGTCCAGCCAGTGTTGGTCGTTAATTCTGAAATTCATGCCTGCTGCCTGTTTGCTTGATTTACCTGACACTAAGGATAAAACCTGTAGACGCTCTCACTCAACCCGAGAATGCCTTCCCCTTGCCAGCATCTCACAGTATGATCGGCTTCATTTCGACAGCCTCAGCCAACACGGTATATAAGTTATGAGCCCTACGGAACAAAAACATGATACGCAGTCTCGCCTGGCCTACCTGCGCCAGCAGCTTCCCGAAGATATCCGCCGCAATGTGGCCGATGCGCTGCGCGAAGATTTGGGCGGCGAGATTGATGCGGCCCGCGACATTACTGCCAGCCTGATCCCGGCGGACAGCCAGGGAACGGCCACCATTATTACCCGTGAATCCGGGGTGTTCTGCGGCCAGCTCTGGGCCGACGAAGTGTTCCGTCAACTGGGTGAGCAAGTAACCATAGACTGGCAGGTCAGCGACGGCGATCCGGTTGAGCCCAATCAGGTGCTGTGCGTGCTGCAGGGTCCGTCGCGTATTCTGCTGACTGGCGAGCGCAATGCAATGAACTTCATCCAGACCTTATCCGGCTGCGCCACTAAGGTGGCACATTACGCCGATCTGCTGGAAGGCACTCCAACCCGTCTGCTCGATACCCGTAAGACCATACCCGGCCTGCGCAACGCACTGAAGTACGCTGTTGCGTGTGGCGGCGGCTTCAACCACCGTATCGGAGTATTCGATGCCTATCTGATCAAAGAAAACCACATCATTGCCTGTGGCGGGATCAGACAAGCCGTTGAGGCGGCCAGGCAGCTCAATCCGGGCAAGCCGGTGGAAGTGGAAACCGAGAGTCTGGATGAACTGAAACAGGCCATTGATGCCGGTGCTGACATCGTGATGCTGGACAACTTCACCACGGATATGATGCGCGCAGCGGTTGCGTTAAATCAGGGACAGGTCGCTCTGGAAGTGTCGGGCAATGTCACCGATGAAACACTGCGCGACTTTGCTGAAACCGGTGTCGATTATATCTCGGTCGGCGCGCTGACCAAGCATGTGCGTGCCATGGACTTGTCAATGCGCTTTAAATAAGCTCAGATGATTCAGAAACAGAAAGGGAGCGCCAGAGCGCTCCCTTTTCTTATTAAGGATGAGTCCCTGTTAGCCGCGGTTCAGGAAAGACACTGCTTTGTCCGGGAAGTCAGTGAATACGCCATCCACTTTCACTTTGTTATAAAACACGTCCAGCATGTCATCGAAGTTATCCGCATAAGGGGCAATACGGCCTTCATCGGCACGGAAAGTGTAGGGGTGAACCACCAGACCGGCAGACTTAGCTTCTTTCATCAGCGGCAGGATGATCAGCTTATCCTGGGTTGATTTATCATCCACCAGCATAGGTTTCCATGGCCCGATACCATCGGCATACTGAGCCACTTTTGCCATGCCGCCTTTTTCAAACATCCAGTCATAGTTGTACGGCGTTGCATCCTTGCCTTGATACACCATGGTCTCGTTCCAGTCGGTGTAGGCCATCAGCTGTACCAGATTGAGATCCATCTTCATGGCCGGCATCAGTTCATCATTGATGCGTTTGAGTTCAATCGGATCAAAACACTGCACAAAAGCTTTGTCGTCTTTGCTGTCGTAGCCGTAGGCTTTCAGCACTTTCAGTAAGGCCTTGGAGATATCCTTGCCTTCGTGGCGGTGGAACCAAGGGGCTTTGATCTCAGGGTAGATCCCTATGTTGTAACCCAACGTGCTGTTCAGGCCTTGGATCAGCTCAATTTCTTCCGCCAGTGTCGGCACAGTAAAGGACGACTTCCACAACGGGAAACGGTCAGGAAAACCCGCCACCTTGTTGCCGTCTTTATCTATATTAAAGCCTTCGGTCAGACGCAGACCTTGAATTTCAGCCAGGGTAAAATCGATCGCGTAGTAACGGCCGTCGGCACGGGCACGATCAGGATAACGCTCCGCTACGTCTGTCACACGATCAAGATAATGATCATGCAAAACAACCAGTTGGTCGTCTTTGGTCATCACCACGTCTTGCTCGATATAGTCCGGCTTCATGGCATAGGCCATTGCTTTGGCTTCCAGCGTGTGCTCAGGCAGATAGCCCGACGCGCCACGGTGTGCAATCACCAGCGGATCCGCCAGAGAGAAGGAAGAGTAAGTCAGTGCAGCCAGGGTTAAGCCAATAACGTTCAGTTTCATTTTATTATCCATATGTTGGTACATAGACACCCGAAAAGAGTCAGGCCGTCACAGTTATGAAACGGCCTGAATAATATAAAGATTAAAGCATGAATTTAAGCAAGTGCTTGTTCGCGTGCTTTTTGTTTATGGTGCGCCCGCTCACCGACAAAGGCATACATCAGGAAGATGATGGATGCGATACAAGAGCCCACCAGCACGATGAAACCGCCATCCCAGCCAAAGTGATCCACTGTGTAACCCAGTACCGCATTCGCCGCGACAGCGCCACCCAGGTAACCAAACAGGCCGGTCAGACCCGCCGCTGTGCCCGCCGCTTTTTTCGGCGCCAGTTCAAGCGCATACAGACCAATCAGCATCACAGGACCATAAATCAGGAAACCGATCGCAATCAGTGCCAGCATATCAACAGTTGGATTGCCTGCCGGGTTAAACCAGTAAACCAGTACTGCCACAGTAACCAGCACCATGAACAGAATACCGGCAGGCGCACGGCGCCCTTTGAACAGTTTGTCAGAAATCCAGCCGCACAGCAGCGTGCCCGGAATACCGGCCCACTCATACAGGAAATACGCCCAGGATGATTTATCCACAGTGAATTCCTTGGCTTCTTTCAGGTACACAGGTGCCCAGTCGAGTACGCCGTAACGGATCAGGTACACAAAGGCATTGGCAATCGCGATAGACCACAGCAGCTTGTTGGAAAATACGTACTTAAAGAAAATTTCTTTGGCCGACATCTCTTTTTCATGAGACTTGTCGTAATCGTCCGGGTAATCGTTTTTGTATTCTTCAATCGCCGGCAGGCCGCAAGACTGAGGCGTATCACGCACCGTCAGCCAGATGAAAACAGCCACCAGGGCAGCAAAAAAGGCAGGTACATAAAAGGCCGCGCGCCAGTCATCCTGGAAAGCCCATAACCCCAGCAAAAACAGCGGGCCAATCAGGCCGCCGCCCACGTTATGAGCGACATTCCAAACCGAGACAATTTCGCCCCGCTCTTTACGGGACCACCAGTGCACCATAGTCCGGCCGCACGCTGGCCAGCCCATACCCTGGAACCAGCCGTTCAGGAATAGCAGGATAAACATGGCGGTAATGCTGCTCGTTGCCCAGGGCATGAAACCGAAGCAAAACATCACCAGCGACGACATCAGCAGGCCGGCACTTAAGAAATAGCGCGGATCGGAGCGGTCAGACACGCTGCCCATCAGAAACTTCGACAGGCCATAGGAAATAGAGACAGCGGCCAGCGCGACACCCAGATCACCACGGCTAAAGCCCTGCTCAATCAGGTATGGCATCGCCAGACTGAAATTCTTACGTACCAGGTAATAACCTGCATACCCGAAAAAAATTCCAATAAAAAGCTGCCACCGCAGCCGTTTGTAGGTGCTGTCAACCTTGTCTGCCGGTAGCAGAGGCTGATGCGCTTTGGGAGTGAAAATTCCAAACATTCAGAGGGAACCTCGTTGTTATGATTATTGCGATGGTTTTTTAATGAGCGAGTGAGCGTATTCATCAAACCGATGAAAGTAAATCTTTTCGTTTGTGCTCATTTGCTATCTGTGATCTGAGTATTGTCTTGATAGACACCCAACAAAAATAGTGGTTTTTAAGTGATTTACTGCAATTGCACTGTGTTTATGCTCATTTCGCACCATGAGCACATTCGAGCAAGTCAGTCTGACTAATGTCAATCCGGCCCTTGATACCGCCTGCCCGACACCGTTTTCTTCGAGCAGCCTCCAGCGATCGGTTGTAAGCCCTGGCTGTTGCAGCTAAGGGGTTGAATAGCACCGAGAAACCAAGATTCACTGCTATCCATATGAATAACATGACTTATTTTCATTCGCACAGTTTCTTCAGGCGGATAGCATGATGACCAGACACAGTGGATTTACATTGATTGAATTGATGATAGTGGTGGCTATCATCAGCATACTGGCGGCTTTTGCCATGCCGGCTTATCAGGGATACACCCAGCGTGCCCATGCAACTGAAATGCTGCATGCTTCCTCGGCGATGAAAACCGCGGTCAGTTTATGCCTGATGACAGGGCAAACATCAGGTACCGCCCAGCTGGTCGACTGTCACAGCGGCAGTAACGGTGTACCTGCCAGACAACTTTTCAGCAAAAGCAACGGTGACAGTTTTGAAATTTTCTCAACGGTGACGGCAAGCCTGTCAGGGACCACACCAACCATCACTGACGGCGCAGCCATAGTAGCGCGTATTCCGGAAGGACAGCGCAAAGGCAGCCTGCCGGCAAATGCGGAAATCCGGTTACAGCCACAGAGCGACGCCCACGGCATTGTCTGGCGCACACTTTGCAGCGGTGATAACCAGTCGCAATTTTGTCCGGGGCAATAATATGAGCAGCGCTCTGGTCAACACTTTGCTGCAATCCAGCCTCATCAATCCGGCTGAAGCCGATCGGATCCTGGCCGAAATGCGCCATCATCACCTGAACGATATCGCGGCCATCGTCAGCTCTGGGGTGTTCAGCGACCGGGATCTGGCCAAACAGCTGGCCCATCTTGCTGGACTGCCCATGGACGATGTCCACCATTACGATTATCAGTCGGTCTGTAAAAGGCTGAGCCTCAGACCCCTGATAGAAAGACACAGCGTGCTTCCCCTCGCACTGGACAAGGATGTGCTCACCTTAGGGATCGCCAACCCCTTTGACACCCGCAGTCAGGACGAATGCCGCTTTGCCTCCGGCTATCAGATTTCACCGGTGATTTTACCGCTCAGGCAGCTGGAAAACGCCATCAGGCGGATTTACGGTGACCCGATTACCAGCACGCTGCATACTGCCAGCCTCAACGACAATGAGATAGCGCAGCTCTCAGCCGCCCAGGCTCCGCCGAGCGAACAAGCAGCCGACAACGACGACGCCCCTGTCAGCCGTTATCTCAACCACCTGCTGCTGGATGCGGTACGGCGGCAGGCCTCTGATATTCACATCGAGCCGTTAGAAAAACAGTGCCGGATCCGGTTTCGCTGCGATGGCCTGCTTCTGATTCATGCCACTCCCCCTTCAGATTTGGCTGCCCGGCTGGCCGCCAGACTCAAAATACTGGCCAGACTCAACATAGCAGAGCGGCGCCTGCCTCAGGACGGCCGCTTCAGGCTGCCGCTCAATCAAGATCTGACCGTAGATATGCGGGTCTCGACGCTGCCGGCGCAGTGGGGAGAAAAAGTCGTCTTGCGCTTACTCGACAGCAACCATATTCCGCTGGCGCTGCACAGGCTGGGGTATACCGACGGCCAGCGTAATGTCTTTGAGCAGGCACTGACTAAGCCACAGGGCCTGATCCTGGTGACCGGCCCGACCGGCAGCGGAAAAACACTGTCGCTGTATGCCGCCCTGAACTTACTGAACAAGGAACACCGCAACATTTGTACCGCGGAAGATCCGGTTGAGATTCAATTACCCGGCATCAACCAGCTTCACATTCACCCCGCCATCGGGCTGGATTTTGCCACAGCACTGCGCACCTTTCTGCGCCAGGATCCCGATGTAATCATGATAGGTGAGATCCGGGATCAGGAAACCGCGACCATGGCGGTACGCGCCGCGCAGACCGGCCATCTGGTTCTGTCCACCCTGCACACCAACTCCGCGGCCGATACCCTGAACCGATTACAGCATCTGGGGATCGCGCCTTATGAACTCAGCGCCTCACTCAGTCTGATCATCGCCCAGCGGCTGGTCCGCTGCCTGTGCCCGCACTGTAAGCAACAGACTGACCTAGCGATCAGCCAACGCCAAAGACTGGCCATAGACGCATCAACGCCAGTGTTCGCCGCCAACCCTCAGGGGTGTGAGCACTGTAATCAGGGCTACTTAGGCAGAACCGGGTTGTTTGAACTGGTATCTTGCAAAGCCAGCCAGACAAACCCGTTAAGTGAAGCCGCGCTTTACGATTTTATGACTGAGCAGGCTGACGGCTTGTCACTGGAGCAGGCCGGGATCCGTTTGCTCTGTCAGGGCCTCACCAGCCTGAGCGAGCTGCAGCGGGTGCTGGCATGTGACAGTCTGCAGCCGGATGCCGGGAGCGCCTGATGGTACCGGCAGAACGATTAGGTTACTTTCGGTGGCGAGGACGCCAGAGCAATGGTCGCAGCGTCAGCGGCGTGCGTGTCGCTTTCCAGCCCGGAGAGATCGAAGACTCCCTTCGCATTCAATCGATTACACCTCAGTCCATCCGCCGCATCAGACCCGGCTGGTTAATCTATCGCCGTCATCGTTTCCGGCAGCAGGATCTGACCAACATGTTCCGGCAGCTAGCCAGCTTACTGAGTGCTTCTCTGCCGCTGAGCGCAGCACTGGCCATTCTGACCAAAGAGCAGAGCCGGATGGAAGCCGCCGCCATACTGAACCGTATCCAGCAGCAGGTCACATCCGGCACTCCGCTCTCTGAAGCCGTTGCCCGCCACACACCCTGTTGCGATGCCATAGTCACCAGCCTGCTCAAAGCCGGTGAGTTCGCCGGGCAACTGCCGCAAATTCTCGAACAGATTGCCTCGTACCGCGAACAGTATCATCAGCTGCAGCGTACCCTGTTCCATACCCTGCTCTACCCTGCTGCGGTTTGTGTGGTGGCCATGGCAGTAACTGCCCTGATGTTGGTGTGGATCATTCCGCAATTTGCCGGATTGTTTGCCACCATGGGCCACCAGCTCCCCTGGCTGACCCGTGCAGTGCTGACGCTGTCGGACTACGCCGGCCGGTACAGCCTGCAACTTATGGCCAGCGTGGCCCTGATAACCGGACTCTGCCGCTGGCAGTATCGCCGCAGCCTGCGCTGGCAATACCGTTTTCACCACGTAGCACTGCTGTTTCCACTAGCAGGCACCTGCCTGCATCTGGCAGCGCAAGCGCGATTCACCCGCACATTGGGCACCACTTTTCAGGCCGGAGTCCCTTTGCTGGACGGGCTGAATCTTGCCGCGAGCACCTGTGGTAACAGAGTGCTGGAGCACACCTACCGTCAGGCTGCCCGGCTGGTCGCCGGCGGGCAACCGCTCCACTCCGCAATCCGGCAAGGGATGGGCAAACAGCGCGCCCTTGTTCCTGAACGTCTGATACAGCTCATCATGGTCGGTGAAGAAACCGGGAAAATAGATACTCTGCTGTTCGAGCTGGCGGCTTACTATGACAATGCACTGTCACAGCAGTTGAAAACGCTGACAACCCTGCTCGAGCCTGTGCTGATACTTGTCATAGGGATAATTATCGGTACCTTGCTGCTGGCCATGTACTTGCCCGTGTTTGATCTGATGAAAGCCGTTGGTTGAGTTATTTGTCTGCGGCTCGCTACTGACGGCAAAATCAGGCTAAAATAACGGTTCTTCGGATATCTTGATGGAAAATGAGTAATCTCATGGCGTTACTGACCTACTATCCCTGGCTTTACCCTCTGGCGGCCGCTATTTTCGGCCTGATCGCCGGCAGCTTTCTGAATGTGGTCATCCTGCGCCTGCCTGTCATGATGGAAAGACAATGGCGCGCAGATTGCGCCGAGTGCTTTTCAGAACATGCGGAAATTGGCCCCCAGCCCGTTTTTAATCTCAGTGTGCCGGCTTCCAGTTGCCCGCACTGCCAGCATAAGATCCGCGCCTGGGAAAACATTCCAGTCGTTAGCTGGCTCTTGCTCCGTGGCCGGTGCAGTAACTGCAAAACAAAAATCAGTGCCCGGTATCCGGCCATCGAGCTTCTGACGGCACTCACAGCGCTGGCCGCCGCACTGGTGCTGCCATTCTCGGCCTGGAGCCTGGCAGTGATTGGCGCCGGTTGTGCCCTGATCGCCCTGACTTTCATTGATATCGATAAAATGCTGCTGCCGGATCAGCTCACTCTGCCCCTGATGTGGGCAGGTTTGCTACTGGCCCTGCTGGATGTCAGCCCGGTCAGTCTGGAATCTGCCGTGATTGGAGCCATGGTCGGTTACCTGTCGCTCTGGAGCCTGTACTGGGTATTCAAGCTGCTCACCGGCAAGGAAGGCATGGGTTACGGCGATTTCAAACTCCTGGCCGCACTGGGAGCCTGGGCCGGATGGCAGTTGCTGCCTTTTATTGTCCTGCTCTCTTCCTTGCTCGGCGCTATCTGTGGCATCATTTTGCTGCGTATGCAACACAGTGACAGCCAAGCGGGTATGCAGACGCCGTTTTCATTCGGTCCTTATCTTGCTCTGGCCGGGTGGATAGCCCTGCTTTGGGGTGCCCCCGTTCTTAGCTGGTATGTAGGGACATATTTAGGATATCCATTATGACTTTGGTAGTCGGCCTGACTGGCGGCATTGGCAGCGGTAAGACCACAGTAGCTAACCTGTTTGCCAACTATGGCATTGATATTATTGATGCCGATCTGATTGCAAGAGACGTCGTGGCACCAGGCTCAGCAGGCCTGAAAGCCATTACTGAACGCCTCGGGAATGACATCCTGCTGACAGATGGCCAGCTCAATCGCAGTAAACTCAGAGAAGCTATCTTTAATGAGCCAGCGTTAAAAGCCTGGCTGGATAGCCTGCTGCATCCCATGATTCGCCAGCAAATGAAACAGGATATCAATAAAGCCACCTCGCCTTATTGTCTGTTAGTTGTACCCTTAATGGTGGAGAATCAGCTGCAAGCCATGACCGACAGACTGCTGGTGATTGATGTTCGGGAAGACATACAGATAGCCCGTACCACGGTTCGAGATAAGGTCAACGACGATCAGGCCCGTAAAATTCTGGCGGCCCAGGCCACCCGGGAACAACGGCTTGCGGCGGCTGACGATGTGATTGATAACAATGGTGACAGCCACCAGTTACGCGGTGAAGTTGCCCGGCTGCATCAGCAATATCTGCTCCTGAGTGAGCAGGCTGATCGCAATTGATACAGCGCTGATCAAGAGATGAATAACAGGCCCGCACTATGCAGACTAACCGGCAGACAACCCGTTTTGAACACCCGTTAAACGAAAAAGTCCGTATTTACCTGCGACTGGAGTATTTATTGCTCCAAATGAATCACACCAGTGAATCGGAAGATCCCTGGCAATATCAGCTTTTTTTCCGTGCTTTGTTTGATGTGCTGGATATTCTTGATCAGATCCAGGTGAAAAGTGAGCTGGCCAAAGATCTGGATAAGCAGCAATCTCAGCTCAAGCTCTGGCTGGATGTCGACGGTGTAGATCAAAGTGCAGTGCTGTCGCTGCTGGATCAAATGGCTTCCATCCATCACAACCTGATCACAGCTCCGCGTTTGGGCCAGATCTTACGTGAAGATCGCTTTCTGGCCGGGATCAAACAGCGCTTCTCGCTGCCCGGCGGCAGCTGCTGTTTCGATTTGCCCAGCCTGCATCACTGGTTACATCTGTCGCAGGACGGCAAACAGGCAGATATGGCGTACTGGTTAGATCAACTCAAGCCAATGGCTCAGGCGATTCAGCTATGGCTGAGAGTCACCAGGGAATCCGGCCACTTTAAACCTCAGATAGCCCGCAACGGTTTTTTCCAGCATGAGGCGGAAAATGCCAGCCTGTTACGATTGCAAATTTGCCCCAGCTATGGGGTTTACCCTATGATATCCGGTCACCGCAGCCGGTTTGCCATCCGATTCATGCCCTTTGATGAAGGGCAGAGCACGACGAGTAATCCGGTTAGCGAAAGAATTGAATTCACACTAGCGATTTGCTGAGGTTCCCGTGTCGCAACAAAGAACACCCACGATAGTCCAATGCCCTACCTGCCAGGCCGACGTTGTATGGGGAGAAGTCAGTCCGTACCGTCCTTTTTGCTCCAAACGTTGCCAGCTTATCGATTTAGGGGAATGGGCGGCAGAAGAAAAAGCCATACCCGGCGCCCCTGACATGTCAGACTCAGACGGCTGGTCAGAAGATAACGCGTAACATAGCGGGTCAACAGCCCGCTACCAAATCTGCTGGTTTTATCGGGCCAGCAGCTTATCAATAACCGGATAGTTGGCTTCGGGGAAAGTGAATTCCCGCAGCGCATCCAATGTCACCCATTGGCCGGGTTGTCCCTCACGGCCGTACGCTTCGCCATCAAAGGCCTTGATCAGGAAAAAATCGAACTTTAAGGCTTTTTCCGGATAGTCATGCTCTAACTCAATAAAGTGCTCCAGCTCGGTGGCTGTAATCCCCACTTCTTCGTTCAGTTCACGAATAACCGCTTGCTCTGCCGTTTCTCCCAGCTCTACCTTACCGCCGGCAAATTCCCAGAAGCCGCCTTTATGGGCCGTTTCGGCACGACGGGTGATGAATACTTTATCCTGCTGGCGGTTCAGGATAATGCCCGCCGATATCCAGACTCGTTTTTTATTCACGCTGCTTACCTGTTCAAATACTATTTCGCTCTGTCAGCAGAGCACTTGACTGATTTTAACCTTTGACAGAAAAAAACAAAGGCCGCATTCGCGGCCTTTGAATAATTACCTTCCCAAATCAGCTAATTCGGCCATGGCATTGTTTGTATTTCTTGCCAGAACCGCAAGGACACGGCTCGTTGCGGCCAACCTTACGCTCACCGGCCGGGGAATCTTCCCCGCCCTGACTGGTTTCGGCCACGGCACTGGCTGCTTCCTGATGGTTGAATTGCTGGCGACGGGCCATTTCTTCGGCCATGCGCTGGCGTTCCGCTTCGACACGTTCCACTTCATCCTGCTGCTGCACCCGTACCTTGCTCAGGATAGCCACGACGTCGGTTTTCAGGTTTTCAAGCATGCCCTGGAACAGTTCGAAAGACTCACGCTTATATTCCTGTTTCGGGTTCTTCTGAGCGTAACCGCGCAAATGAATCCCCTGACGCAGATGATCCATAGCCGCCAGATGCTCTTTCCAGAGTGTATCCAGATTCTGCAGCATCACGGTTTTCTCAAAGTTACGCAGCACTGGGGCGCCAACAGCTTCTTCTTTGCTGCTGTACACACTGACAGCTTCAGCAACAATGCGCTCGCGTAATGCTTCCTCATACAACTTATCATCGCTGTCCAGCCACTGCTGAACCGGTAAATCCAGGTCAAAGTCTGCTTTCAGGCGCTCTTGCAGGCCAGGGATATCCCACATTTCATCCAGTGACTGCGGTGGAATATAGGTATCTATCACGCTGTTCAGCACATCTTCGCGATTATGCGAAATCATTTCACTGATATCATCGGCGTGCATCAGTTCATCACGCAGTTCGTACACCACTTTACGCTGGTCGTTCGCCACATCATCAAATTCCAGCAACTGTTTGCGGATATCGAAGTTACGGCCTTCAACTTTGCGCTGCGCATTCTCGATGGCTTTCGTCACCCATGGGTGTTCGATAGCTTCACCTTCTTCCATGCCCAGCTTTTTCATCATCGCGGACACCCGGTCTGAGGCGAAAATACGCATCAGGCCATCTTCCATCGACAGGTAGAAACGTGAAGAACCGGCATCCCCCTGACGACCGGCACGGCCACGCAGCTGGTTGTCGATCCGGCGCGATTCATGGCGTTCAGTGCCTATGATATGCAGGCCACCCGAGTTAAGCACCGCAGCATGACGCTCTTTCCATGCCGTCTTAACAGCAGCAATTTGCTCCTCAGTCGGCTCTTTCAGGGCTTCGACTTCACTCTGCCAACTGCCACCCAATACGATATCGGTACCTCGACCAGCCATATTGGTCGCGATAGTCACCGAGCCAGGTTTACCTGCCTGAGCAACGATATCCGCTTCTTTTTCGTGGAATTTGGCATTCAGAACCTGATGCGCTATACCGGCTTTTTTCAGCTGGCTGGAAAGCAGCTCAGACTTTTCAATCGAGACCGTACCCACCAGCACTGGCTGACCATTGGCAACACGGGCATGAATATCTTCGGTGATAGCGACGAATTTTTCTCTTTCGGTCATGTAAACCAAATCACCCATATCATCACGGATCATAGGCTTATTAGTTGGCACAACCACAGTTTCCAGGCCATAAATGCTTTGGAATTCGAAGGCTTCGGTATCCGCTGTCCCCGTCATACCAGACAGTTTTTCATACAGGCGGAAATAGTTCTGGAAAGTGATAGAGGCCAGCGTCTGGTTTTCATTCTGGATTTTAACGCCTTCTTTGGCTTCAACCGCCTGATGCAGACCTTCAGACCAGCGACGGCCCGGCATGGTACGACCCGTGTGTTCGTCAACAATGATGACTTCGTTATCTTTGACGATATAGTCAACATCACGCTCAAACAACACATGCGCACGCAGTGCAGCATTCACATGGTGCAGCAGAGAAATATTGGCAGGTGAGTATAAGGTGTCGTCTTCTTGCATCAACTCGCGTTGCTTCAGCAATTCTTCGACAAACTCCTGACCATTTTCTGTCAGGTGAACCTGCTTTGATTTCTCATCAACCGTGTAGTGGCCTTCACCACGATATTCTTCGCTGTCTTCCTTGTCCTCTTTGACAAGCTCAGGGATCAGTGTGTTGATCTGGGTATAGAGCTCAGAGCTGTCTTCAGCAGGGCCGGAAATAATCAGAGGGGTACGGGCTTCATCGATGAGGATGGAGTCCACTTCATCCACAACCGCAAAAAAACGTTCACGCTGCACTCGGTCTTCCGGTCGGAAAGCCATGTTGTCACGCAAGTAATCGAAGCCAAACTCGTTGTTGGTGCCGTACAATATATCGCACGCATAGGCTTCTTTTTTCACCGGTGGCGGCATCTGAGACAGGTTCACGCCCACTGTCATTCCCAGGAATTCAAACAGTGCCCGATTGGTTTCTGCGTCACGGCTGGCCAGATAATCATTCACTGTCACAATGTGAACGCCTTTGCCCGTCAGTGCGTTGAGATAAGCCGGCAGAGTGGCTGTCAGTGTTTTACCTTCACCAGTGCGCATTTCTGCAATTTGGCAGTCATTGAGCACCATGCCGCCGATAAGCTGCACATCAAAATGACGCATGCCGAACACACGCTTAGAGGCTTCGCGTACGGTTGCGAAGGCTTCAGGCAGCAGCTGATCCAGCGATTCTCCCTGTTCCAGACGCTGACGGAACTCTGCCGTCTTAGCCTTCAGCTCTTCATCCTGCAGGCTTTCAAATTGTGGTTCTAGCTTGTTGATCTCATCAACAATTTTACGCAAACGTCGAATGGTACGGTCGTTGCGGCTGCCGATAACTTTAGTCAGTAGTTTTGATAACATGGCTATGCCGTTTTACTCTTTGTGATGTCAGATCCCAGCACAAGCGCAGGCTGAGTACTCAATTAATTGCAATCAAAACGAAGCCCTTCCATGCTCCGCCCTTCCCAATACTATTCGTTAACTTCAAGCTGGGTTGAAAACAAATGTCTGTGATGGAGATATTGTGTTTCCCTTGCTAAATTTCAAGGGCAATCAAGGCACAATATCATGCTTTACGAATTGGAACCATGCACCTCAACGCCAGAAAAAGCGCAGGCCGCTCCCTTAATTTGTTATGATAAAAAATATTCTCTGGTCCGCCTATCATTAAGGCGATAACTTAGTGATCAGATAGTAAAATTTAGATCTCACTCCGTTCGGTGCGTTCTTTACATTCATTAAATTCATTTTTACGGCGTCAAAATGAGAGATCACCGCCCACAAACAACAGCCAGCCTGCTGGATGATGAAACGGCATTGGGCAATATCCAGCAAAGAGCCATGGCATTGCATAAGCTCAATGTGCAGGTACAGCAGCATCTCAATTGCGCGCAACTCTGCCGTGTCAGCAACTACCGGCAAGGAATATTAGTGATTGAAGTCGCATCGGCGGCCTGGTCAATGCGGCTGAATTATGAACGGAACCAGTTGATACAACGGCTCCGTGAGCATATGCTGCCTCAGCTTCAGGATATCAGGGTCAGTGTCAATCCGGTTCTGGCGGCAACGACAGTGAAAACCAACAGCACCTCTGTGCTGAAACGTAAGCCCATTTCACAAAAAGCTGCGCAGTCTCTGATGGAAACCGCTCAGGATGCCCCAGCCAAAGTCAAAGCCCGTCTGGAGCGACTGGCTGCTCTCGCCAAACAAAACAACCAGTAACCGACACTACAGGTGAAAAAAAACGCCAGACAGAGTCTGACGTTTTTTCTTTAATTGCTTAGCTTTACGCCAGTACCATGCCAGGCTGGGCAAAGGTTACCGGTACTTCGGCTTCGTCCTGGAATGTTGACCATTCAAAGGCTTCCTGATCAGCAAGTACAGCGCGCAATAGCATGTTGTTCAGGGCATGACCGGATTTATAAGCCACCATTTCACCAATAATGTTGTGACCACACATATACAGGTCGCCGATAGCGTCGAGTACTTTGTGCGTCACCAACTCATTGTCGAAACGCAGACCTTCATCGTTCAGAATGCGATAATCATCAAGCACGATAGCATTATCGAAGCTGCCACCCAGACACAGGTTCTGAGACTGCAGATACTCAATATCACGCATAAAACCGAAAGTACGGGCACGGCTGATATCTTTCACAAACGACTGGCTGGAAAAATCCAGTACCAGACGCTGCTGCTCGGAATCAATCGCCGGATGATTAAATTCAATCGCGAAATCCAGACGGAAACCGTTATACGGTCGCAGCTCCGCCCATTTATCGCCATCTTCAACGCGAACAGTTTTTTTCAAACGCAGAAAACGCTTAGGCGCATTCAGCGTTTCAATGCCGGCAGATTGCAACAGATAAATAAAGGGGCTGGCGCTACCGTCCATAATAGGAATTTCCGGTGCGTCCACTTCCACAATAACGTTATCAATACCCATACCAGCAAGGGCAGCATTCAGGTGCTCGACAGTTGAGATGCGTACGCCCTGATCATTCACCAGTGCGGTGCACAACATAGTATCTCGCACAGAATCTGCATTAGCCGGGAAATCCACCGGCGGATTTAGATCCGTACGACGATAGATTACACCAGTATTTGCGGCAGCAGGCCGCAGAATAAGCGTCACTTTACGCCCGGAATGCAAACCCACTCCAATCGTTTTAACGATGCTTTTTAGTGTACGTTGTCTGATCATCTGCTTACTCGTCTCAACTGACTGATGACTATTTATCGGCCACCAATCTGCAAACTTGAGGGCGGCCAGGCGCTCATATTACCACCAAACGTGACCTAACCCAAATTTTTTAAACTTAGTCTGCCTGCTTGCGCAAAAATGCTGGGATATCCAGATAGTCATGATCGGCTTGCTGCTTAGGCTTGGCTGCCGTAGCGGCTGACCCTGACTGAACACTTTTCTCAGCAACAGCGGGTTGTGCCGGCGTTTTAGCTGCGATCGGCTCTTCCTTCTCCTGGATCACAGGCTTTTCCTGTGCTGCAGGCTTGGCTGAGCTGGTGACCAGAGTAATATCCGGACGAGACTCTTTACCAATACCGGTTGCCACAACTGTCACACGCAGCTCATCGGTCATATCCGGATCCAGAGACGTACCGATCACCACAGTTGCGTTATCAGAAGCAAAAGCTTTCACTGTATTGCCGACAGTTTCAAACTCGTCCAGACGCATATCCAGACCGGCAGTAATGTTCACCAGAACACCACGGGCACCAGCCAGATCGATGTCTTCCAGCAGCGGGCTGGAAATCGCCATTTCTGCTGCTTCTTCCGCTCGGTCTTCACCTGTCGCAACACCGCTACCCATCATGGCATGACCCATTTCGGACATCACAGTACGTACGTCTGCAAAGTCGACGTTGATCATACCCGGGCGGGTAATCAGCTCAGCAATACCCTGAACGGCGTTTTTCAGTACGTCGTTTGCTTTTGCAAAAGCGTCTAACAGCGTGATACCACGCCCCAGCACTTTCAGCAGCTTCTCGTTTGGAATCGTAATCAACGAATCAACGTGTTTGGACAGCTCTTCAATGCCCTGTTCCGCAAACGCCAAACGTTTTTTGCCCTCAAAGCTGAATGGCTTAGTGACAACAGCAACCGTTAGAATTCCCAGCTCTTTCGCTACTTCAGCAATGATAGGCGCCGCACCTGTACCTGTGCCGCCCCCCATGCCTGCAGCGATGAAGACCATATCAGAACCTTCTAATGCTTCCCTGATCGCTTCACGATCTTCCAGGGCTGAATCACGACCAACCTGAGGGTTAGCGCCTGCGCCCAAACCTTTGGTGATATCACCACCAATCTGGATCACTGTGCCGACGTTACTCTTACGCAAAGCCTGCGCATCAGTGTTAACACTGATAAAGTGTACGCCTTCGATCGATTCACGAACCATGTGATCGACAGCGTTACCACCACCACCGCCAACGCCAATGACCTTAATTACCGCTTCATCAGACAATTCCATCATCGGTTCAAACATGTGTTCTCTCCGTTCTTCCTGTTCGCATCAGGTTTAAAATTCTTTTCTTAGCCAACCACTAATTTTAGTGAACAGACCTGCAACTGACCGTTTTGGTTCAAGTTCACCATCTTCAAATGTCTGACTGTCCTTTCCGTAATGCAGTAAGCCTACTGCTGTCGCGTAATGCGGGGCCTGGACATAGTCCGTTAAACCACTCAATGCCAGCGGTCGGCCTAAACGTACCTGATTACGGAATACCCGCTCAGCACATTCGACCAGCCCTTCCATCTGTGAGGCTCCACCGGTTAACACTATCCCAGCGGCCAGCTGGTGTTTAACACCCGTATTACGCAATTGTTCTTGTATTTCCACCAACTTTTGATTAACCAGACCCAGCAACTCGCTGTATCTCGGTTCAATGACTTCGGCCAATGTCTGGCTTTGCAGGCTGCGCGATGGCCGACCTCCCACACTCGGTACGTCGACTTTGGCATCTTTACTGACCAGCTCGCTCAGTGCACAACCGTACTTCACTTTGATTTCCTCAGCATCACCTGGCGGTGTGCCAAAGGCATAAGCGATATCGCTGGTGACCACATTGCCTGCGTAAGGAATCACTTCCGCATGCCGCAATGCACCACCTGTCCAGACAGCCATGTCCATGGTGCCACCACCAATATCTATCACGCACACACCCAGTTCACGCTCATCTGCCGTCAGTACAGCATAACTGGCAGCCAGCCCGGAGAAGATCAGTTGATCCACTTTCAGGCCGCAACGCTCTACGGCTTTCACTATGTTACGTGCCATATCATTATGGCAAGTGATCATATGAACGCTGGCCTCCATCCGGACGCCGGACAAACCCACAGGGTTCTTGATACCTTCCTGGTAGTCAATGGCGAACTCTTGCGGAATCACATGCAGAGTGCGATGCTCATCGCTGATTTTCACCGATTTGGCAGTATGAATGACGTTATCCACGTCATCCTGAGTCACTTCTTTATCAGAAATCGGCACCATGCCTTTTTCGGTCTGGCAACGAATATGTTTACCAGACAGCGACAAATAAACAGAGGCAATTTGGCAGTCGGCCATTAATTCTGCCTGGTCAACCGCCCTTTGCACAGATTTGACGACAGATTCCAGATCATTGACGCCGCCTTTGTCCATGCCTTTAGACGGACTGCTGCCCACACCAATGACATTCACCTGGCCGTCAGGTAATGCTTCGCCGACCAAAGCGCATACTTTGGAAGTACCGATATCAAGGCCAACAATGAGTTTTTTATCTGTAGCCTTCGTCATTAGCGCACGCTCTTTTCCTGAACCACTTATTCATTATTCTGTTGCCATCCAACAGCAACACCTGTGTCGTAGCGGAGGTCAACATAATCAACGGCTTTACCCTGCTGTTCCAGATCCGGGTATAACCATAAAAACCGTTTGATACGCTCAATTCTGGCTTCCCGACCCAACTCCAGCCGGATTCCATTGCTTAGCCAGATTCGCCATGACCGCCGCTCATTTAACGACAGCCTGACAATTTCTAAACCGCCGCGCTGCAACTCGGGTTGCATTTCACGCCAGGTTTTGAGCATTTCCTCACTGCTGCCATCCGGTCCTTCCAGCGTTACCATAGGCTCGCCCGACACATCGGAAGACGGGGCATGAAACACCTGCCCTTGCAGGTTAACCAGATACTTGTCATTCCAGACAGCAGCTGGTTGATGCTCAACCAGATACACTTTTACGGTATCCGGCCATTGCTTTCGTACCGATGCCTGGGCAACCCAGGGTAAAGACTCCAGGGCATGCTGAAGCTCGTCCACATCCTGAAGCATAAAACTGCCCAGTGAGCCCATTTCAAGAATGCCCTGTCTGACCTGATCTGTGGTCAGATGATGCAGCTCACCCTGAATAATCAATTGGGATAACGGCAATCGGTTTGCATCTGTCATCCAGTGCACTACCGCGACAAACAACCAAGCCATAGCGGTTATGACCAGCACCAGAAAGCTTAAACCCCGCCACTGGGACAAAGTACTGCCAATCAAGTTACTCTGTTTCAAGGCTGTTTCTGTCATGGTTTAACACTTTATTTCCTGAATCATGTCAGTCTGCCGTTATTTTATGGACCAGACAAGACAAGTGATGACTTATCAGCCACAAAATTTCACCAGAATCAGGATATAACAACAAAGCTGGCCGATTATACCGACCAACTCGATGCTCTCCAACCATTGTTCGCAATTTCCTGTGCTTAGACATCAAAGTGCATGCAAAAGCAGGATTATTCTGGCTTTCTCTTCAAGCTTAGCGAAGAAGTGCAAGAAAGTGACACAAAATAATCCAGATTTTAGCGTTTAAATGCCACACCGGCATATCATTTCTTCATTTCATGCACGCTGAGCGCCATCGCGGCCAGCTGTCGGGCAATTTTACCAACGTCACCAGCACCTTGCGTCAGAACAAGGTCATTCTCTTGAATAACATTGGCCAAAGCTCCCGGTAATGCCGCTGTGCTGGGCACAAAAATCGGATCGAGCTTACCCCGTCCGCGAATGGTACGGCACAGTGAACGTCCGTCAGCACCGGGGATCGCGACTTCACCTGCGCTGTACACATCCAGCATCAGCAGTACATCCACTTGCTCCAGCACATTGGCAAAATCATCATACAGGTCGCGGGTGCGGGTATAACGGTGAGGCTGGAATACCATCACCAGACGTTTACCCGGCCAGCCAGCACGAGCGGCTTTAATGGTGACATCCACTTCACTCGGGTGATGACCATAGTCATCCACCAGCATCACGTTGCCGTTGCCGCTGTCAAATTCACCCAGGTGATCAAAACGGCGGCCGGTTCCTTCAAATTCAACCAGCGCGCGCTGGATAGCGTCATCCTCTACGCCTTCTTCCGTCGCCACAGCAACGGCCGCGGCGGCATTGAGGGCATTGTGCTGTCCCGGAATATTGAGTGTGACTGACAGCTCCGGTTTCCCTTTTCGCAGAATCGAGAAATGTCCTTGCTGGCCCTGCTGACGATAATTCACCAACCGAACATCGGCATCCTCGGCAAAACCGTAGGTAATGACCTGACGCCCCACACGTGGCAGCAATTCCCGTACCACAGGATCATCAATACACATCACGGCCAGCCCGTAAAACGGCAGGTTATGAAGGAAATCAATAAAGGTTTGCTTCAGGTTTTCAAAGTTACCGCCATAAGTTTCCATATGGTCAGCTTCAATGTTAGTGACCACACACACCATGGGCTGCAGGTGGATAAAAGAGGCATCACTCTCATCGGCTTCAGCGATCAGATAGCGGCTGCAACCCAGGCGTGCATTGGTACCGGCACTCTTCACCAGGCCGCCATTAACAAAGGTCGGATCCAGTCCGGCTTCGGAATAAATCTGTGTAGTTAGTGCTGTTGTGGTTGTCTTACCGTGCGTACCGGCAATCGCAATGCCATGGCGATAGCGCATCAGCTCGGCCAGCATTTCCGCACGGCGGACCACGGGAATACGTAACTCACGAGCCGCTTTCAGCTCGGGGTTTTCCGCCGATATTGCGGTCGAGGCCACCACCACGCTGGCCCCTTCAACATTCGTACTCGCGTGACCAAAAAACAGCTCTGCACCACGCTCGCCAAGACGCTCAGTGACTGAGTTTGGGGTAATGTCCGAACCACTGATACGGTAGCCTTCATTCAATAATACTTCGGCGATGCCACTCATTCCGGCCCCGCCGATACCAACAAAGTGAATACGCTCAACGCGGCGCATCTCTGGCACCATGGTTCTGATTTTGGCTATTTGCTGGTTATCCAGTTTACTCATCACTCTGTTCTCTTCTTTACTTAGCCTGCGCCTTAATCACATCAGCCACTCGGACATCCGCATCAAGGATCGCAGCCTGTCTCGCCGCCTCGGCCATGCTCAGCAAAGCCGGGCGATCTAAGGTTGTAATTAGCTGTGCCAGACGATCGGCTGTCAGATCCGGCTGCTCTATCATGTGTGCGGCGCCGCACTCCACCAGATGATCCGCATTCAGGGCCTGCTGGCGGTCTTTATGCATGAAAGGCACGAATATCGCTCCGACGCCAGCCGCCGACAACTCAGAGACGGTCAGCGCCCCAGATCGGCAAACCACCAGGTCGGCCCAGTCATAAGCCGCCGCAACATCATCAATAAATTCAGTGACGTTATATCCCTGCACACCACACTTATTGTATAGCTGCTCAGTGCTGGCCTGATTTCCTTTACCTGCCTGATGCCAGATGTCGACATCTCCGCCCAGTTGCGCAGCGGCGGCCGGTACAGTCTGGTTCAGTATTCGTGCGCCCTGGCTGCCACCCATTACCAGGATCCGTACCGGACCCTCTCGCTCAGCCAGTCGCTGCGCTGGCGCTGCCAGCTCAGTCACATCGCGGCGAACCGGATTGCCAACCACAGGTTTGCCTGGAAACGCGCCGGGGAAAGCCTGTAACACGCTGGCCGCAATGCGCGATAACCAGCGGTTTGTCAGGCCCGCAACCGCGTTTTGCTCGTGAAGAATTACCGGAATACCGCTGAACCAGGCTGCTACGCCACCCGGACCGCTGACATAACCGCCCATGCCAAGCACCGCATCCGGTTGCCAGGCTTGGATATAGCGGCGGGCCTGCAATATCGCGCCCACAATCTGAAAAGGCGCCGCCAGCAGTTTTTTGATCCCCTGGCCGCGTAATCCTTTCACTTTAATAAAGTCTATTTCAATCCCGTGTTTGGGCACCAGGTCGGCTTCCATGCGATCTGCCGTACCCAGCCAGCGAATTTCCCAGCCTTGCTGCTGCAGCTTACGGGCCACGGCTAACGCAGGAAATACATGGCCGCCCGTGCCGCCAGCCATCACCAGCAAACGCTTATTTTTCTTCATTGTCATTTTCATCACTTGATTGCGCTGATCCGAAACGAGCCTGATGCCGTTGTTCATGATCAATGCGCAGCAAAATGGCCACGGCCGTCGACATAATGAACAAGCTCGATCCGCCGTAACTGATCAAAGGCAGAGTTAACCCTTTGGTCGGTACTATACCGGCCGCCGCCCCGACATTGACCAAGGTCTGGAAAGCAAACCAGAACCCGATGCCGAATGCCAGAAAACCGCCGAACAACTGGCCAGACTCCAGACTTTTCTTTCCGATGAACAGTGCCTTGAACACCAAGGTAAAGATAAGCAAAAGCACCAGAGTCACCCCCAGCAGCCCCAGCTCTTCGGCCAGTACAGCGAACACGAAATCAGTATGAGCTTCGGGTAAATATTCCAGTTTCTGAATGGAATTGCCCAGGCCTTGTCCCATCCAGTCACCCCGGCCGAATGCCATCAAAGATTGTGTCAGCTGGTAACCACTGCCAAAGGGATCTTCCCAGGGATCCAAAAAAGCGGTGATCCGGCGCATGCGGTAAGGCTCGAACACAATCAGCATTACTATGCCCAGTAACGCCATCGAGAGCATGGCCAGGAACTGCCACAACTTAGCCCCGGCAATAAACAGCATGCCGACTGTAGTGACAAACATCACGACAAAGGAACCCAGATCCGGCTGTTGCAGCAGTAAAATAGCCATGAGCGCCAGCACGGCCAGCGGTTTGATAAAGCCGTAAAAACTTTGTCTGACCTGATGATACTGGCGCACCAGATACCCGGACAGAAACACAAAGAGCGAGAGTTTAGCCACTTCCGCTGGCTGCAGGTTAAAGATCCCCAGCGGAATCCAACGAACCGCACCGTTAACCGAACGGCCAACGACCAGCACAATCACCAGCAAGGCCAGCGATACCAGCAACATAGGCACACTCAGCTGACGCCAGCGCTCCAGCGGCACCTGGACCATGAAAGCGGCAATAATCAGGGCACAGAACAGAAAAAAGGCATGGCGCAGCGCAAAATAAAACGGCATGTCTGTCAGGCGTGTGGCCACAGGCACAGAGGCGGAGCTGACCACAACCAGACCGGTCACCATCAGGGACAGACTGATCCACACCAGTTGTCTGTCATACTGACAAGGCGGGGCCGGCCGGCTAAACCACTGGCTGATTTCAAACAGGGTATCTTTTACCCCTTTCAGCATGCCTGCACTCCCTGCACCTGATCTTTCAGGCTGTGAGCCAGCTCAGCAAAAGCGTCGCCACGTGCCATAAAATTAGAATACTGGTCCAGGCTGGCACAGGCCGGAGACAGTAATATCATGTCTCCGGATCTCGCTTCCGACGCTGCCAGTGCCATCGCCTGATCTAAGGTTTCCACCACGACCGGGGCATGTGACAAGGTCAGGAACCGGTGACCGTCACGGCCAAAACAGTACAGCTGAACGTTGAGGGTCTCCAGCACAGGTTTGAGCGGCGTAAAGTCCGCCCCCTTGCTGTCACCGCCCACCAGTAAATGCACTTTGCCCGGAATGGACAGACCATTCAGCGCAGCCAGCGTACTGGCGAGATTGGTGGCTTTCGAGTCATTGACCCAGTCAACACCGTGCGCCTGTACCACACGCTGACAACGGTGCGGCAAACCAGTATAACGGCGCAGTGTCCGGCAGGCAGCGTCACGGTCAATACCCGCCGCGTCTGCCAGCGCCAGCGCTGCCAGGCTGTTAGCCACATTATGGCGGCCGACCAGGGCAATGTCCCGGCTTGGCATCACAGGCATGCCATGCACCGCCAGGTACTCTTCACCCTGGTGCTGAATCAGTCCGTAGTCTTGCCCATCAAAGCCAAAACTGGTTCGCATACCTTGCCATGAGCCATCCGGCAATGTCGCCGCATCGTCACGATTGCTAATGGCCAGCCGGGCATGACGGTAAATACGTTGCTTGGCCTGACCATAGTCGGCAAGGCTGTCGTACCTGTCCATATGATCTTCAGACAGGTTCAGGTAGGCCGCTGCAGCCAGTTCGAGCGAAGCTGTGGTTTCGAGCTGAAAACTCGACAGCTCCAGCACATACAGTTCATTACCTTGTTCTAACATATCCAGGGCAGCCAGGCCGATGTTGCCGCCTACTCCCGCTTTGATACCCGCTTCAGCGGCCATGGCACCGACCAGGCTGGTGACTGTGCTTTTACCGTTTGAACCGGTAATCGCCAGCACCGGCTTATCGGCTGCCAGGGCAAACAATTCAATATCACCAATCACAGGAATGCCGGCCGCGATGGCGGTTTGCAACTCAGGCGTACTCAGGGCGACCCCCGGATTAGCGACGATCAGATCCGCCGCCAGCAGCCAGTCCATCTGCCACTGACCGGCACTCAGGCTGACACCGTCTGGCAATTGATCCTCTCCCGGGGGATGGGCCCGGGTATCAATCACCTGAATTGCCGGCGGTGACGGCTGCCTTGTCAGGTAGTTCACCACCGACAGTCCGGTTACACCCAGACCCACGACCACAACGTTACCTGCCTGTGCCAAGTGATTCATTTAGCGCACCTTCAGTGTTGCCAGCGCAAACAGCACCAGCATCAGGGTGATGATCCAAAAGCGCACTATCACACGTGGCTCGGGCCAACCTTTCAGCTCATAGTGATGATGAATCGGCGCCATACGGAAGATTCGCTGGCCTCGCAGCTTGTAAGAGCCCACCTGCAGGATCACAGACACAGTTTCCATGACAAAAACACCGCCCATGATCACCAGCAACAGCTCCTGACGAACCAGTACCGCAATCGTCCCCAGAGCGCCACCCAGCGCCAGCGAGCCGACATCGCCCATGAAGACCTGTGCCGGATAGGTGTTAAACCACAAAAAGCCCAGACCGGCACCAACTATGGCCGCACACACCACCACCAGTTCACTGGCGTTACTGATATACGGAATATTGAGGTAGCTGGCAAAGTTCACATTACCGGTCGCCCAGGCAATAAAGGCCATACCGGCCGCCACCATCACAGTTGGCATAATGGCCAGACCGTCAAGGCCGTCAGTCAGGTTCACCGCGTTACTGGTGCCGACAATGACAAAATAAGTGAGCACTATGTACAGCGCGCCAAGCTGGGGCATGACATCTTTAAAGAAAGGCACCACCAGCTGGGTCGCTGCCGTGTCTTTCCCGTAGGCATACAGGGCAAAGGCAACAACCAGGGCAATCACCGACTGCCAGAAATATTTCCAGCGGGCGATCAAACCATCGGTATTCTTACGAACCACTTTGCGGTAATCATCAATAAAGCCGACGATACCGTAGCCGAGCATAACGGTCAGCACAGCCCAGACATAAGGGTTGCTGATATCAGACCACAGCAGTACTGTGATGGTGATCGCCGCCAGAATCATGACACCGCCCATGGTCGGCGTGCCACGCTTACTGAAATGAGACTCGGGTCCGTCATGGCGCACCACTTGGCCAATCTGCATCATCTGCAAACGGGCAATCAGGCGAGGCCCCATCCATAATGAAATAAACAAAGCTGTCAACACGCTGATAATGGCGCGAAACGTCAAGTATTCAAACAGACGGAAAAAAGGAAAAGTCGACTCTAATAAGTCTGCTAACCAAAAAATCATTGTTATAAGTCCTGCAGTGCGGCAATAATTTCTTCCATACGGGCGCTGCGTGCCCCTTTTGCCAACACTGTTATTTCTTGTTGTTGTTGAGAATCCTGTGCGGATTCATGATGAAATTGCTGTACCTGAGCGATCAACGCGGCCTTCAATGCCAAATTATCACTGAAGTGTTGTCCCAGGTTCACTTCACTCACGATAGCACTGGCTTTACCTACTGTCAGGACGCGATCCAGCTGTTTTTGCTGAGCGTAATCGGCTATCTCGCGATGCATCCGCTCACTTTCTTGCCCCATTTCGGCCATATCGCCAAATACCAGCCAGCGCTGCCCATTGAAATCCGCCAGCAAGTCGATAGCGGCTTTCACTGAGGCCACACTGGCGTTGTAGGTATCGTCAATCAGACGCAATCCCTGCCTGGGTTCCAGTACCAAAGCACGTCCTTTAACGGCTTCCATCTGCGCTAATCCCGACGCCACTTGCGCCAACGTGGCTCCCATCGCCATAGTCAACGCCGCCGCAGCCAGCGCATTGGCTACATTATGACGGCCAGCCAGAGGCAAAGTGAGTGAAATATCACCAGCAGGTGTGTGCATTGTAAAACAAGGGCAGCCGTGGCCGTTAACGCTAATCTCGCTGGCTGAGAACCCTGCGACAGAATTGCTGTCAGAATCATCAGCAGCTAAAGGTACCTTGTCCGCCGCAATAAAACCTACCAGCTGCTTGTCGGTCAGCAATGGTTGCCAACGCTCCAGGGCATGTGAGTCCAGATTGATCACAGCCGTGCCACCGGGAATCAGCCCTTCGAAAATTTCGCCTTTGGCTCTTGCAACTCCCTCCAGCGAACCGAAACCTTCTAAATGCGCCGCCGCCAGATTATTGACCAGTGCCGCATCGGGTTTCACCAGTGCAGAGGTGTAAGCGATTTCTTTTTCATGATTGGCCCCCAGCTCAATCACCGCAAACTCATGTGCCGGAGTCAGTCGCAGCAGCGTCAGGGGAACACCGATATCATTGTTAAAGTTACCGGCAGTGGCCAGCACACGGCCACATTGTGAAAGAATTGCTGCCACCATCTCCTTGACCGTGGTTTTACCACAGCTTCCGGTCAGTGCCACTGTTTTGAGACCATGTTCGCGCGTCATTTTTGCTTTCAGCCAGCAGCCCAGCTGGCCCAGAGCCTGGCGGGTATCGTTAACCAGCAGTTGTGGTAAAGCCACATCCAGCTCACGGCTCACCAACAAGGCGGATGCTCCCTTGGCCTTTGCATCCGCAGCAAAGTCATGGGCATCAAAGCGCTCACCTTTCAGCGCAAGAAATAAGGTACCCGGCACTATTGTCCGGGTATCCGTTGAAACTGCATCGATACTGACATCCTGGCCAATCAAGCGGGCGTTAAGCGCCGCTGCCAGTTCGCTCAGTGTCACCTGAATCATTTAGTGTGTCTCCAACAAGGCCTGTACGGTTTCACGATCTGAATAGTGAATGGTTTTCCCCGCCAGTACCTGATAATCCTCATGGCCTTTACCGGCCACCAGTACAATATCTTGCGCCTTCGCCTGACTGAATGCCCGCTGGCAGGCTTCGGCCCGGTCATGAATAACCTGAACGCGTTCCGGCTGCGCCAGTCCGGCCAGCATATCACTCACTATCTCCCGGGGTGATTCACTGCGCGGATTATCGTCCGTCAGGATCACATAATCGGCTAACTGCTCAGCCACGGCAGCCATCATAGGCCGCTTACCGCGATCACGCTCACCACCACAGCCGACCAGACACCAGAGCTTGCCTTCACAGTGCAGGCGTAACGCTGCCAGTGCTTTCTCCAGCGCATCCGGGGTGTGAGCATAATCAACCACCATCATAGGTTTGTCAGCGGCCTGAAAAACTTCCATCCGACCTATCACCGCCTGCAGGCGGGGAGCCGTGGCCAGCAAGACACTCAGGGGGTAACCCAGCGCCAGTAACGTCGCCAGCGACAACAGCAGATTAGAGACATTGAAAGCACCAACCAGCGGAGCGGTAAAATCGCCTTGCCCCCAGCTGGAATCAAAAGACACAGTCACCCCCTGAGTGGAATAGCTGACAGCCGTCAGCCACAACGCCTTACCGCTGTGCCCGGACAGATGCGATGACTCTGTCGCGACGGCAACCGCGTCATGCAACTCGTTCAGCCAGCGTCTGCCAACATCATCATCAGCATTAATGACAGCAATACCTGCGCTATGTTCCGTGAACAAACTTTGCTTAGCTGCCGCATAACTTGCCATATCACCATGGTAATCAAGATGATCCCGGCTAAGATTGGTGAAAATACTGGCCGCAAAATGCAGGGCTTTCACCCGCCCCTGCACCAGACCGTGCGAGGAAACTTCCATCGCCGCAAAATCTGCGCCCTGGTTGACCAGCTCAGCCAGGGTTTTCTGAATATCAATGGCGCTGCCAGTGGTGTTCATGGCCGGTGTCAGCCTGGACAGCAGGCCATTGCCCGTAGTACCCATCACCCCGGCGGTACGGCCGAGCAACCCTGCCCATTGTGCCAGCAGCTGGCTGACTGTTGTTTTGCCGTTGGTGCCTGTGACCGACACCAGCTGCAGCTGTTGATCGGGCTGGCCGTAAGCTGCACCGGCCAGAGCGGACAGCCTTGCCGGCAAATCACACACCGCAATCACAGGAATACCACTGTGATAATGTATCTCGCCATCTGGCTGGTTATCTTCAGCCTGAGCCAGCACAGCCGACGCACCGGCCTGGATCGCGGCATCAATATACTGGCGACCATCGACCGCATGGCCCTTAATGGCAATAAAGATACTGCCCGGCACCACAACGCGGCTGTCGAGGGTCAGATCTTTGACCTGCACTGCAGAGACTGAAGCGGCTAAGACCTCAGGCGCAAACCAGGAAGCTAACAGCTCCCCCAAAGAAATTGAAACATCAGGTTCCGGCATCAGACTTGCCTCTGTTATGGACGATATTCAACTGATCGCCTTTTCCGGCATCAGGTTTGACATTGAGAATTTGCAGGGCACTGCCCATCACTTCTGCAAAAATAGGGGCGGCGACCTGACCACCATAATAAGCATCACCCTGAGGTTCATTGATCACCACCACCATAGCCAGACGAGGATCACTGATAGGTGCCAGCCCTGCGGTCATGGCGATATATTCATCACTATAGCCACCGGCCGCCGCTTTCTTAGCAGTACCGGTTTTAGCGCCCACCCGGTAACCAGATACAGCCGCGTGCTTGGCGCTGCCATCAGGTTGCGTAACACCTTCAAGCATGTTCAGCACTTTACGGGTGTTTTCTGCCGACACCACCTGCCGCCCCGGCACCACAGCTTCGGTTTTCAAAATCGACAGCGGCCGGTTGATACCTAAGCCCCCCAAGGTGGCGTAAGCACGTACTAACTGAATGGGGGTGACTGAAATACCGTAACCGAAGGCCAGGGTAGCCCGCTCAAAATCAGACCAGCGGCGGCGATCCGGGAACAATCCCAGCGCTTCGCCAATCAGGTTAATGCCCGATTCTTCACCCAAACCCACACCGCTGTACATACCCAGCACCGCATCAACAGGCATAGACAAAGATAATTTACTGACACCTATATTACTGGACTTTTTCAGGATTCTCGCCAAATCGGCCTTGCCGACCTGTGACACATCCCGCACCCGGCTGCCACCTACCTGCATAATCCCGTTACCGGTATCGATGACTGTGTTCTCATCAGCAACGCCATTCTCCAGCGCAGCCAATACGATAAAAGGTTTGATGGTGGAGCCTGGCTCCATCGCATCTGTGATAGCACGGTTACGCATGCGGAAACTTTGCAGCTGATCGCGGTTATTGGGGTTATACGAGGGCGCATTGACCATGGCCAGTATCTCGCCGGTCCGCACATCGACCATGACAATGGTTGCTGAGGTGGCGTTGTAATCTACCACCGCTTGCTTCACGGCCCGGTAAGCCACCGCCTGCAATCGCTGGTCAATACTCAGTGCCAGCGGTTTGCCCGGCTCGCGCTGCTTGAGCGAAATATTTTCAACCACACGGCCGTACCTGTCTTTACGTACTGTGCGTCTGCCCGGCTCACCGGTCAGCCAGCCATCATAGGTCCGCTCGACACCTTCCAGTCCGCGACCATCAATGCCCGTGACCCCAATCAGGTGAGCACTCACTTCACCCGCCGGGTAAAAGCGGCGGGATTCATCTTTCAGGCCAATGCCGGGTAATTTCAGCTTACCGACATAGGCCGCCATCGCCGGGCTGACCTGACGCTGCAGATAAATGAATCGACGGGATTTATTCTCTTCCAGCCGGGCAAGCATGTCCTGACGATCCAACCCCAAGACATCTGCCAACGCATGCCAGCGAGCCGGCTCCGAGAGACCACCATGCTTATAAATATCCACCGGATCAGCCCAAACGGCCTGAACAGGCACACTGACGGCCAGCTGTTCATCATTGCGATCGGAAATAATGCCCCGTGCCGACGGCATGGCTTTCACACGCAACGAGCGCAGATCCCCTTCCTGGATCAACTTGCCGGGTTCCAGTACCTGAATATAAGCGGCTCTGGCTATCAGACCCACCAGTGCCAAACCAACCAAGCTACAGATCAGGGCGAAACGCCAGGGAATAAACGCAGGTGTGGATGCCGAAGGGCGCGGCGTCTGCGGTTCAGGTGAAGAGGCGGCTTTTTTCATTACGGGACAACAATTTCATTCGCTGCATTAGGACGCTTCATATCAAGCGCCTTCTCAGCCTGGGTTTCAATTCGACTATGCTCAGCCAGCGAGTTTTCTTCCAGCAGCTGATTACGCCATTCGATATCCAGATCGTCCCGCTCAATGAGCAGTTGCTCCTGTTGCGCGACCAGTTGGCGGGATTGGTGGGTGATATATACCACCCCCAAGGCAGAAATGAGAACCAGCACCAGCAACACCAAAGGCACACGGCCGACGGATAACAGATCATGGCCGATCTGACGAATCAGGCTGTCTGCCGCTGCTGGCTGGGTACTCATAGGCGTTCAGCCAGACGCAACACAGAACTGCGCGCTCTCGGGTTATGCTGAGTCTCCGCGGCCGTCGGCTTAATGGCTTTACCTACGGCTTTCAGATCGGCACTGCCCAGCGCTTTGATCTGATCTTCGGTCAGGGGCAAGCCGGCAGGTACGTCAGGCCCTTTACTCTGCTTACGAATAAAACGCTTCACCATGCGATCTTCAAGTGAGTGAAAACTGATCACTGACAGACGGCCACCAGGAGCCAGCACTTCCAGCGCGCCGTGTAAGGCGGTATCTATCTCTTCAAGCTCACTGTTGATATAAATGCGTATCGCCTGAAAGCTGCGGGTGGCCGGATGTTTATGCTTGTCTCTGAATGGTGAAACGTCAGCGATAAGTTTAGCCAACTGGGTGGTTCGCTCCAGCGGCACATTGTCCGGATTGCTGCGGTATTCCACTATGCCGCGGGCGATACGCTTGGCAAAACGCTCTTCGCCAAACTCTTTCAGGACCCAGGCAATATCGTCCGCCTCGGCGCTGGCCAGCCACTCAGAAGCAGAAATACCGGATGTCGGATCCATACGCATATCCAGCGGGCCGTCGCGCATAAAGCTGAAGCCACGCTCGGCATCATCCAGCTGAGGAGAAGAGACCCCCAGATCCAGCAGCACACCGTCGATCTTGCCGGTCAGGCCCAGCTCTTCCATGTACCCGGCCATACCGGAAAACGGGCCATGGATAATAGAGAAACGCGGGTCGTTGATCTTGGCGGCTTCTGCAATCGCCTGGGGATCGCGGTCAATACCGTACAAACGGCCATGTTCGCCAAGGTGGGAAAGGATCAGACGGCTGTGGCCTCCACGGCCAAAGGTACCGTCGATGTAAATACCGTCTGGTTTGATGGCTAGACCATCGACAGACTCATGGAGCAGCACGGAAACGTGAGCAAATTGTTCGGACATAATAATTGATTCAGCTGAATAATAAGCGAACTGAAGACACCGGCCGGATGCCTCCACCAGAGATTACTGGGTCGTTGGTTTTCCGCTGCTCTGCCTGTTGCGCTACAGGCAGCAGTGGCAACACACCGAAATCGTCGGATTTCGATGCATGTGCACCTCTTTCATTTATACCTGCCCTTGTCGGGCAAGCAACAGGGAAATTGCAATTTTTGCCACAAAATCGTCATTTTTTCCCACAAAAAACCAACACGAAGTGTACGAAGGCAGCAAAAAAGTTGTCAAGACAGATACTGCGATTCTGACAAACAATTGATGCAGCCGTACTTTCTGGTTCCCAGGCCCTGAAACGATAAAAGGTGATGCCCGCATATGTTGCGAACACCACCTTTCCAAAATAAGTGAGTTAACCGATAAGCCGGGTTCTGTACCGCTTGCGCGGTGGTAACCATTCCTCTAGGCCTGAAATCGCTCGCAGGCTCAAGCAACCTACCCGTCCCCAGCGCGGACCACGCCATTAGGGACCTATTTGGTCTTGCTCCGGGTGGAGTTTACCGTGCCACGAACTGTTGCCAGTCGCGCGGTGCGCTCTTACCGCACCCTTTCACCCTTACCTGTTCTCGCAAGCGAGTCATCGGCGGTTTGCTCTCTGCTGCACTGGTCGTAGGCTCACGCCCCCCAGACGTTATCTGGCACCCTGTCCTGTGGAGCCCGGACTTTCCTCCCCCTCGTCAGTCTCCCAAAGGACATCAACGAAGCAGCGGTTACCTGGTCAACTCAGGCGGCGGATTGTATAAAACTCCCGGCCGAGTTACCAGAGAAAGTTAGACTTCTTACTTTCTCTGGCGAGAAAACGGCCAGCGCTGAACGGCTCTGTGCTTATTCCAGATTGTCCAGGCCCCATTTATAGAGCGCATTTTTCTTAACACCGTGAATCTCTGCTGCCATGGCCGCGGCCTTTTTCAACGGCAACTCAGCAACCAGAATCTTTACCGTTCGCAGCGCTTCAGCAGGCAAGGCATCTTTATCGGCCCTGTGCCCTGCTACCAAGAGCACCATTTCCCCCCGGATACGATTGCTGTCCTCACCCAGCCAGGGGATCAGCTCACCTAACGGTGCGCCATGAATGGTTTCAAAGGTTTTGGTCAGCTCGCGTGCCAGCACCACGTGGCGATCAGGGCCCAGTACGGCCTGCATGTCCGCCAGCGAGTCGAGAATACGATGCGGTGATTCATAAAATATCAGGGTACGCGGATCTTCAATCAGCAGACGGAAGGTATCCTGCCGCCCTTTGCTTTTGGCAGGCAGAAAGCCTTCAAAACTGAAGCGGTCCGACGGCAGGCCCGAGGCACTCAGCGCGGTGATCACAGCACACGCCCCCGGCAGTGGCACAACTTTAACACCCGCCTGACGACAGCGAGTCACCAGGTGGTATCCTGGATCGCTGATGAGAGGTGTACCGGCATCAGAGACCAGTGCGATACTGCTGCCCTGACGCAATTTTTCAATCAGCACATCCGCTTTCTGCTGTTCATTATGATCATGCAGGGCAAAGGTGCGGGTAGAGATGGCAAAGTGGGACAGCAGGCGTGAGGTATGGCGTGTGTCCTCAGCAGCAATTAAATCCACATTGGCCAGAACATCCAGCGCGCGGTGGGTAATGTCTGCTAAATTGCCGATCGGGGTCGGAACGATGTACAAAGTTGCGACATCCACCGAGCACGAATTGGTCTCACTCATTTGTCTATGGTCTCATCTGCAATTAATATAGAGAGTAATTTGTCACAGTTGAATGAATTCAATGCTTAATTTTACCCATAAGCGCAAAAGTGTAACACGTATTCTGGCCCCTGTAGCCCTTGCCGTGATTCTGGCCGGCTGTTCAGCGCCAGGCACTCAGACAACGTCTTACTCTGCGGATATCACGGCGCCTGCTTCTGACTCCGCTGCCAGCTACCTGCTCAAAGCAGAGTCGTCTGAAGGTGCAGCTAGCATTGACTGGCATATACTGGCTCTTAAAGCACTGATCAAAGAGGGCCGCTGGCCGCAGGCGGATCAGCAAGCCAATAAACTGGCTGGCATGAACCTGTCTCCGGTGCAAATGGCTGAATGGCAGCTAGCGCGTGCAACCCTGCGCTACCAGCAAGGTCAGCCCAAAACCGCGCTGGAAACGCTTAACTTCCTGCCCTGGTGGACCCTGGCCGACAGTCAGTACCGACGCTATCACCTGCTGCGTGCCGAGCTGTTAACGCAGACGGAACAACACTTTGCCGCCGCCAGAGAGCGCACCTCACTGTCACAGTATCTCAACAGCAGTGAGAGAGAGGTCAACTGGCAGAATCTGTGGCAAGACTTGTCTCAGTATAATAACCACCAGCTTAAAGCCGCCAGCATCAGTGCCGATGAAACCGTACTGCAAGGCTGGGTGGAACTCAGTATGATTAAAAACACCTCAGCTCAGCGCCCTGTCAGGCTGAAATCCGAGGTCGAGCAATGGCTGCAAAACCATCCAGAGCACCCGGCCAACAGCTACCTGCCGAAAGAACTGCAGGCTATCATGAGTCTGGAAATGATAGAGCTGGAAAAAGTCGCACTCCTGCTGCCTTTGTCAGGCAAGTTTGAAAGTCAGGGCAAAGCCGTTCGCGATGGCTTCCTCAATGCCATGCTGGAAGATACCGAGCGTAACCCGAATACCGAACTGTCGATTTACGATACTGAATCCGAACCTATGTTCAGTATTGTCAACAAACTTCAGCAAGACGGCATTCAGCTGGTGATTGGCCCGCTTCAGAAAGAAAAAATCACCGAATTCCAGTCCACCGAAGGCGGTAATATCACAGAGCTGGCGCTTAATGAGCCGCAGAACCTGGATCTAAGCCAACCCAATACTTGCTATTTCTCCTTATCTCCCGAGCAGGAAGCCGAGCAAGCCGCGCAGCATTTATATGCCAAAGGTCACCGTAGCCCCATGGTCATGGCACCGGCCAATGACTTTGGCCGACGGGTCAGCCAGGCGTTCATGACGAAATGGGAAACGCTGACCGGTACTAAAGCAGAACGTCAGACCTTTGGCTCCAGTCGTGAAATTCAGAACCAGATGGCGGCAGTGTTTGGCTTAACCGACAGCCGGACCCGCAGCCAGCAAATGGAGCAGGTACTGGGTATGTCACTGGAAACCCAGGCCCGCAGCCGTCGCGATACCGATGCGGTGTACCTGATTGCCAACCGGAATGAAGTGACCCTGCTCAAGCCATTTATCGAAGTGGCGATCAATCCAGATGTCACTCCGCCAAAACTGTATGCCAGTTCACGGACTAACCCGGACAACAACGCCAACGTCAGCGAACTGTCCGGGATTGAATTTAGTGATATCCCTCTGCTCGCAGCGCCGGATCAGTCCTTCACAGAGCAATTTGAACAGCTGTGGCCGGGGCAAAAGAACAGTGCCATCCGGCTTCATGCTTTTGGGATGGATGCGTACCGGATGATCACTGAGCTGCCTCAGATGAAAGTGGTTGAGCATTACAGCACCCAAGGTAAAACCGGCCAGCTGAGCATAGATGATCATTGTGTTGTTCAGCGTCAGTTAGACTGGGCGGTATTCACACCCAATGGCATTGCACCTGTTCAATAAGCGCCGTCAGGGGTACCATTACGAGTCGCTGGCCGAGCAGTATCTGCAACGCCAGGGGCTATCTGCCATTGCCCGCAATGTTCACTGCCGGGGTGGTGAGCTTGATCTCATCATGAAAGACGGTGATTGCTGGGTATTTGTCGAGGTAAAGTACCGTGCCCATAACCGTTTCGGTTCTGCGGCTGAGGCCGTCAATTGGCGCAAGCTGCAACGCCTCAAGCGTGCCGCACTGTACTGGCTGCATTCAAAAGGCATTTCCACCGAACACAGCCTGCTGCGTTTCGATGTTGTCACCATAGAAGGGACTGACCACGCAATCTCGTGGCTGACCAACACTTTAGTTGAAGAGTAAAACATGCTAGAGAGCATTAAAGAAAACTTTACCGAAAGCATCCAGACACAAATTGCAGCGGCTGAAGCATTGCCTGATGCCATTTCCCGCTCTGCCCAGGTGATGGTGCAAAGCCTGCTAAACGGCAACAAGATCCTATGTTGTGGTAACGGGGGGTCCGCCTCTAATGCCCAGCATTTCGCTTCCTGCCTGATTAACCGCTTTGAAACCGAACGTCCCAGTCTGCCGGCACTCGCACTCACCGCAGACACCACCACCCTGACGGCTGTCGCAAATGACTATCATCAGGACGAAATTTTCTCCAAGCAGATTCGCGCCCTGGGTCAGCCGGGTGACATACTGCTGGTGTTCTCTACCAGCGGAAACAGCAAAAACATCATCAAAGCAATGGAAGCCGCCCTGACCCGCGACATGAACATCATAGCCATGACGGGTAAAGACGGCGGCGTAATGGCCGGGCTGCTGGGTGTGCAGGATGTCGAGATCAGAATTCCGTCGCAGCGAACCGCCCGCATTCAGGAAGGCCATCTGCTGACGGTACATTGCCTGTGTGATCTGATTGATCAGATTCTTTTCCCGCAACACGAAGGGTGATCATGCAACGCTTGCTTCTCATCTTGATTCTGTCTTTGTCGATGCAGGGTTGCGGTACGATACTGCAAACCGATCCCCGCAGCGGGCAGCAACAATGGCAAGATCAACATATTGCCATGCAAGTTGGTGGTTTAGTCAACAAGCCACCTTATCTGGGTAAAGTCAGGGTCAATGCGATATCGACCGAAGGCCGGGTTTTGTTGGTTGGCCAGGCAGTGGATCAAACGACTGCCGGGCAATTAGCTGGCGCTGTACAAGAACTGGCTAGCGTGAAAGAAGTCTATAACCAGCTTCAGATTGGTCCGCTCCCTACACTATCAGATGTCGGTCTGGACAGTTGGTTAACCACCAAAGTGAAAGCACAGCTGATCGCCAGTAAAAAGTTGCGTGATTCAGCGGTACAGGTGGCAACGGAAAACCAGCGGGTTTACCTGCTCGGCTTTGTAACCAGAGAGCAAGGCAATATTGCTGCGGATGTCGCACGCAATGTGGAAGGGGTTAAACACGTGATCAAAGCGTTTGAATACACGGACTGAGCCACTTCATCAGTATTCAGGAAACATCAGATAAAGAAAAACGCAGTGCTTCGAAAGAAACACTGCGTTTTTTTATGTCCGTCAAAGTGGATTACTTCACCACTGTGAGGCTTGGACGACCGCGTGGACGAGGTGGTTCTTCCTCTGAGGCAAACTCTTCGACAGCATCAGTCAGGCTGACCGGTGATAAATGCTCTTCATCGCCGACAGCATCTGCTGCGTCAAAAATCCCCTCTTGTTCACCGTTTGCCAATTCATAGCCGGGTTCTGGTTCAAACATAGTGCCTGCTCCATTTTCCCGTGCATAAAGTGCCAAAACAGCCGCAAGAGGCACTGACACGGCATGTGGACGTCCACCAAAGCGGGCACTGAAGCGAACAGCATCATTTCCCAGTTCAAGGTTACCCACAGCACGTGGCGCAAGGTTCAGCACAATTTGTCCGTTGCTGACAAATTCTTGCGGAACCTGCACATCAGGCAGTGTTGCATCAACGACCAGATGTGGAGTCAGATTATTATCCACAAGCCAGTCATAGAAAGCCCGCACCAAATAGGGTCGGCGCGGGGTCATCTCGGCCATCTCCATCACTGACCAGCCAGACGCATTTCGCGCTCAGCTTCTGTTAGTGATGCAAGGAATGAATCACGTTCGAAAACGCGCGTCATGTAAGCCTTTACTTCTTTCGAACCAGCACCGTTAAGCTCAATACCCATTGAAGGTAAACGCCACAGTAATGGAGCCAGGTAACAGTCGACCAGGCTGAACTCTTCGCTCATGAAGTAAGGGAACTCAGCGAATACCGGTGACAGAGCCAGCAGCTCTTCACGCAGTTGTTTACGCGCTTTTTCCGCTTCATCAGCTGTGCCTTTCTGCACTTTTTCCGCCAATGAATACCAGTTACGCTCAATGCGATACATCATCAGGCGGCTATTACCACGAGCAACCGGATACACAGGCATCAGAGGTGGGTGAGGAAAACGCTCATCCAGGTATTCCATAATAATGCCGGCCTGATACAGAGCCAGTTCACGATCCACCAGAGTTGGAACAGAATTGTATGGATTCAGGTCAAGCAGATCCTCAGGAAGGTTGTCTGGCTCAACCAGCTCGATCTCAACACTTACACCTTTTTCTGCAAGTACAATACGCACCTGATGGCTATACATATCCGAAGCATCAGAATACAGCGTCATCACAGAGCGTTTATTGGCAGCTACAGCCATCAACCCCTCCAGTATACTCATATACACAAAAAGCAACGGGGGCTCTTGCCCCCATTGCGAGTTTCTTAACGCACTAGATTACCCGATCAATGGACATCGCGCCAATATTCTTTCTTCAGCAGCAAGGCCAGAACAAAGAAGATAACGATAAAGCCCATCACCCACAGACCCAGACGCTGACGTTCCAGCTTCATAGGTTCTGCCGAATATTCAAGGAAGTTAACCAAATCACGAACCACTGCGTCATATTCTTCAGGGTTCAGTTCACCATTACCTTCAGTTTCCAGGCCAACAAACTCCTGTACTTCCTGACCATCAATGGTGCGTGTCTCAAACACTTTACGTGGTGTACCCTGCAGCTCCTCCAGCACGTGTGGCATACCCACACTTGGGAAGACCAGGTTATTCACACCAAACGGACGGCTTGGATCTGCATAAAAAGAACGCAGATAGGTATACAACCAGTCAGCACCACGTACACGGGCTACCAGAGTCAAATCCGGCGCCGGGGCACCAAATGAGGTCGCGGCGTAATCTTCTGAGATCGCATTGGTCATCAGATCGCCGATCTTAGCATTTTCATCAAAGATCAGGTTTTCCATCATCAGGTCTGCCGGGATATCCAGATCTTCCGCTACACGCTGGTAACGCTGATACTGAGTGGCATGACAACCAAAACAATAGTTAACAAAAGTACGTGCACCGCGCTGCAGTGAAGCTTCGTCCGACAAATCATTGTTTGCCGCATCAAGGTGAACATTACCACCCGCAGCCATTGCCAGAGACGGCAACAGAGCCAGCAGCATAACCATCAGCTTTTTCATTTGAATGTGACCCTCTCTGGTAGCGGTTTCGTCGCCTCATTCTTGCTGTAGACATACAGCAGCACGAAGAACATGAAGTAACCGAGACTGAAGATCTGCGCCATCAAGGTGTATACCGCAGTGGCTGGAAGCGCACCCAGAATACCCAATGCAATGAAGCAGACAGTGAACTGAGCGATGTTAGCCAGGTGCAGCTTGCTGCGGTAACGGTAAGAACGCACTTTGCAGCGATCCAACCAAGGCAGCAAAAACAGCATTACAATTGACAGGCCCATCGCAATTACACCCAGCAGTTTGTCAGGAACCGCACGCAAAATCGCATAGAAAGGCGTGAAATACCATACAGGTGCAATGTGTTCCGGTGTCTTCAGCGGGTTAGCCGCTTCAAAGTTAGGTGGCTCAAGGAAATAGCCGCCCATCTCAGGGTTAAAGAAAATCACATAACTGAACAAGAAAGCGAAGATAGCCACACCAACAAGATCTTTTACCGTACCGTAAGGATGGAACGGCACTGAATCAATGATGTCGTACTTATTACTGTAGTACTCGTGGAACTTGAACCGAGACTCGGAGTTGCCACCTTTCTCGCCTTTCGGGAGTTTGGTTTCAATACCATCCGGGTTATTAGAGCCCACTTCGTGCAGCGCCAGAATGTGCAGAACAATCAGCAGCAGCAGGACAATTGGCAGTGCGATAACGTGCAATGCAAAGAAACGGTTCAGTGTTGCACCGGAGATCACGTAGTCACCACGAATCCACAGCGTCAGATCATCACCGATGACAGGAATAGCACCAAACAGAGAAATGATGACCTGCGCACCCCAGTAAGACATCTGACCCCACGGCAGCAGGTAACCCATAAAGGCTTCAGCCATCAGTACCAGGAAAATCAGCATGCCGAACAGCCACAGCAATTCACGCGGCTTCTTGTAAGAGCCGTAAATCAGACCACGGAACATGTGCAGGTATACCACAACAAAGAACGCCGAAGCGCCTGTGGAGTGCATATAACGCAACAACCAGCCGTAATCCACATCACGCATGATGTATTCAACAGAAGCAAATGCACCATCACCTGATGGGACATAGTTCATGGTCAGCCAGATCCCTGTCAGGATTTGGTTAACCAGGACCAGCATGGCCAGTGAGCCAAACAGATACCAGAAGTTAAAGTTCTTCGGCATCGGGTACTCAGACATATGCTTTTTATAAGCATTCATCACTGGCAGACGTTTTTCAATCCAACCCAGCAAGCCTTCCATTATGCCGTCTCCTCATCTTGACCCACTAAAATCGTGTTGTCGTTCAGGAACATATGAGGCGGTATCACCAGGTTAAGCGGTGCTGGCACCCCTTGGAAAACCCGACCAGCCATATCAAACTTAGAGCCGTGACAAGGACAGAAAAAGCCTGCTGGTACGCCACTGACCTGCTCATTGAAACTATCTGGCAGGTAAGTTGGAGAACAGCCAAGGTGGGTACAGATCCCGACGGCAAGAAAGATTTCAGGTTTAACTGAACGGTATTGGTTTTGTGCGTAAGCAGGCTGCTGAGGTTCAGTGGCCTGCGGATCACGCAGTCGATCATCGTGTGTCGGCAGTTCATCCAAAATAGCCTGGCTACGGCGTACAACCCATACAGGTTTGCCTCGCCACTCTACGCGGATCATCTGGCCTTCTTCTAATTTACTGATATCAACTTCAACTGGCGCGCCCGCAGCCTTGGCTTTGGCGCTAGGATTCCAGGATTTGATAAAGGGTACGGCGACAGCGACTGCACCTAAGCCTCCAACAACCGAGGTCGTCGCAGTCAGGAAGCGGCGTCGGCCGTTACTTACTGGCGCTTTGCTCATCCAACATTCTCCCATGTGCTCCCGCTCAGGATTATTCTTTCCATCTGCGTCCCTGGAGCTTACGGCTAACTTTCTACGGAAAGACTCAACAGCTTATTGATTAAGAATTTTCATGCTGCTATTTATCGCGGCAAATGATAAAGAAAACCCCACTTTAAGACAAGGTAAACACCGCAAATGTGAGAGATTTGTGGGGTTAATTTCCTTGGTCGTCAAGATGAAAAAATGCAAACTATGGTGTCAATTATTCAATTTTTTTTGACAAGATCCCTGAATGTCGCCGACAAAACAGCATTAAGCGCCTTAACAAAGGCTCCCGTTCAGGATAAATCACCCCTAGCCTGGCTGGTGCCCATAGCACTACTTGCACGCTGACAGCACACCGGCACTCTGCAATTTCTCTTTGCGAGTAAACGCAAAAAGCCCAGCACAATGGCTGGGCTTTGATGTACACAGTAACCAGAGAAATCTCTGGTGCGTTGAATTAACGCTTAGAGAACTGTGGACGACGACGTGCTTTACGCAGACCAACTTTCTTACGTTCAACGCGACGTGCGTCACGAGTAACGTAGCCAGCGGCACGCAGAGCAGGACGTAAAGTCTCATCGTACTCCATAAGAGCGCGAGTGATACCGTGACGGATCGCACCAGACTGACCAGTGATACCACCACCTTTAACAGTGATGTACAGATCCAGTTTCTCAGTCATATCAACCAGCTCAAGAGGTTGACGAACAACCATGCGAGCTGTTTCGCGGCCGAAGTACTCTTCGATGCTGCGCTTGTTGATTACGATGTTGCCAGTACCCGGTTTTACGAAAACGCGAGCAGCTGAGCTTTTGCGGCGGCCAGTGCCGTAGTATTGATTCTCTGCCATTGTCATGTTCCCCAATTAGATGTCTAGAACTTGTGGCTGCTGTGCAGCGTGGTTGTGCTCGCTACCTGCGTAAACTTTCAGTTTACGGTACATAGCACGGCCTAGAGGACCTTTAGGAAGCATGCCTTTAACAGCAATTTCGATGATCGCTTCTGGCTTTTTCTCCAGCAGCTTGTCGAAGCTGATAGTTTTCAGACCGCCGATGTAGCCAGTGTGACGGTGATACATCTTATCAGTACGCTTAGCGCCAGTAACTGCTACTTTCTCAGCGTTGATAACAACGATGTAGTCACCGGTGTCAACGTGAGGAGTGTACTCAGGCTTGTGCTTACCACGCAGACGAGATGCGATTTCAGTTGCCAGACGACCCAGTGTTTTACCTTCAGCGTCAACAACATACCAGTCACGTTTTACAGTTTCTGGTTTAGCAACGAAAGTTTTCATGCTAATTCTTACCCAATTTTAAATAGTTTCACTTTCCAAGAACGCAAAGCGCTCTCTCTGTATATAGAGCCCAGTCATCACCCCTTCGAGTGGTTGGCACTCCCGGCATAACGCCGTCACAGGTACGGTGGGTCGCGAGAGTATACGGAAGCATGGGGAAAAAATCATCTTTTTTTCCAAAAAAGTTCAGCTAATTTTCCAGCTAAAATAGCGCTCCCTTTAAGCCAGATGCGGCCTGGCCAGATATTCATGGCTCTGCATTTCAATCAGGCGCGAGCAACACCGCTTAAATTCAAAGTTCAGGCGACCGGATTGATACAGCTTGTCCATTTCTGCTTCCGCCGAAATGATCAGCTTGACATGACGCTCGTAAAACTCATCGACCATGGCAATAAAACGGCGGGCAGCGTCATCGTCTTTTTCGGTCAGCACAGGTACGTCAGACAAAAGAACGCTGTGATAAGTATGCGCGATATCCATATAGTCTGACTGACTGCGCGCCCCGTGGCACAGCGCATCAAAGGTAAAATGCACCACCCCTTCCGCTTCATGGCGGGTGGCAATCGGCCTGTCATTGATCAGTATGTCCTGCCCCTCATGCCGGGGATCAGCGGACAACTGCATGAAATAGCGGTGCATATTCTCTTCTGCGCTGGCATCGAGCGGCCAGTGGTATATTTCAGCCTGCTCCAGTGTCCGTAGACGGTAGTCGACACCCGAATCTACATTCACCACCTCACAGTGTTCTTGAATTAACGCAATAGCAGGCAGGAAACGCGCACGCTGCAGGCCATTTCGGTACAGTTGATCCGGCGGGATATTCGAGGTAGCCACCAGGGTAATACCGCGGCGGAACAGGGCCTCGAACAAGGTGCCCAGTATCATGGCATCGGTAATGTCTGACACAAAAAACTCATCAAAGCAGATGATGTCTGCGTCCTGCTTAAACCTGTCCGCCACTCTTTCCAGCGGATCGCTCTGGCTGCCAAGCGACTGCATTTCTTTATGGACGCGGTGCATAAAACGGTGAAAATGCATCCGCATTTTTCGTTCAGTCGGCAGGCAGTCGAAAAAGGTGTCAACCAGGTAGGTTTTGCCACGCCCGACGCCTCCCCAGAAGTACAAGCCTTTGACCGGTTTAACCGGTTCAGCGGCCTGGCGCTTGAACAGCCGGCTCACCAGAGAAGGTTTTACTGGCTCTGGTTGCGGAGCCTGCATGCGATGATAAAGATCATTAAGGTGATAAACTGCCATTGCCTGGGCAGCGTCAGGCAAAAAGCCCGGTTTTTTCAGATCTTCTTGATAGCGTTGTTCGGGAGTCATCCTCATCCTGCTCAGTCACCGATAGCCGTGCACCCGGTGACAAATTTGCCGGACTCACAGCTTCTAATATGTCCATCTTTGGTCGTAGATAGTACCACGACACTTCATGTGCATGTATAGTAACTAGATAACCACCCAATAAGCACATAACGCTTTTGAAATAACAAAACAGGTCAACCTGTTGTACTCACAGTCACAAGGAGTTTTTCATGGCTTGGATCTACGCGATTTTGATTTTCGCAGCCGGCGCGCTGGTCGGTGCCTTTGCCGCCCGTTTGGGGAACAAAAACCTGAAACAACAGAAAGAATTACAAAAAGAGCTCGATAAAACCAAATACCAACTGGAGCAGTATCGCCAGGAATTGGTTGATCATTTCGCCCGCAGCTCTGACCTGCTGGACAACCTGGCAAAAGATTACAGTAAATTGTACGAGCACATGGCAAAAACCTCCGCAGAGCTGATGCCAAATCTGCCGGAACAGGATAACCCCTTCTCTCAGCGTATCAGCACACTCACTCCTATCGCTGATGAGCCAGAAACCGAAACACCAGAGCTGGACACGCATCAGCCTCGGGATTATGCCAACGGCGCATCCGGCCTGTTGCGAGCTGAACAGAAGCAGGCAGAAGCAGCCAAAGCCAGTTAAGAATTGTTACAAATTTGACATTTATTGGAACTTTGCTCCGGTTTACAAGTCACAATTAGCACTTGTTAAACCGGAGTTGAGTAATGATGAAAAAACCTTTACTTGTAATGACTGCGCTGGCGTTAAGTATTAGCGCAGTGATGTCCCCAATCACTGCTTCCGCTGCGCTTCCTTTGGCTGTTAATGATCAGCAACTTCCCAGCCTTGCCCCCATGCTGGAACAAGTGACTCCTGCTGTGGTCAGTATCGCAGTAGAAGGCAAGCATGTTGCCAAGCAAAGAGTTCCCGAAGCATTCCGCTATTTCTTCGGCCCTGACTTCCCCAGCGAACAGGTTCAGGAGCGTCCATTCCGCGGCTTGGGATCCGGGGTCATTATTGATGCAGATAAAGGCTATGTAGTTACCAACCACCATGTCATTGATGGCGCAGATAAAATCCTGGTTCAGCTGCATGACGGTCGCGAACTCAAAGCCGAGCTGATAGGCAGTGACGGCATGTCAGACATTGCCTTGCTGCGCCTGGACAACACCAAAAACCTGAAAGCCATCAACGTTGCCGACTCAGATCAACTGCGCGTCGGTGATTTCACCGTGGCCATTGGCAACCCGTTCGGGCTGGGTCAGACAGTCACTTCAGGAATTGTTTCAGCGCTGGGCCGCAGCGGACTGAACATCGAGAATTTCGAAAACTTTATTCAGACCGATGCCGCCATTAACAGCGGTAACTCGGGGGGGGCGTTAGTCAACCTTAATGGTGAGCTCATCGGTATCAATACCGCGATTCTGGGCCCCAATGGCGGTAACGTCGGTATTGGTTTTGCCATTCCGGCCAATATGGTGAAAAACCTGACCAGCCAGATTCTGGAATTTGGCAAAGTGAAACGAGGCGTGCTGGGCGTTCAGGGCGGTGAGCTGACATCAGAACTGGCTGAAGCCTTTGGTTACGAAACCAATCACGGTGCCTTCGTCAATCAGGTCATGCCCGGCTCCGCGGCTGAGAAAGCCGGCCTGAAAGCGGGTGACATCATAGTGTCAGTCAACGACAAAGAAATTCGCACCTTCAGCGAGTTACGCGCCAAAATCGCCACGCTCGGCGCTGGTAAAGACGTCAACTTAGGCGTACTGCGTGACGGAAAAGAGAAAGAGTTCAACGTCACCTTACAAGAAGCCGAGATGAGCAACCTCAAGGCCGATCACCTGCATGAAAGCCTGGCCGGTGCCGAATTCAGTAACACCACGGCTGACGACAACACTAAAGGGGTGAAAGTCACCAAAATAGATCCACAGTCACTGGCGGCCCGCTATGGACTGAAAGAAGGTGACATCATTATCGGTCTCAACCGCCAGCCTATCGGTAATCTTGGGCAGCTGCGCAAAGCCCTCGATAGTAAGCCTTCCGTGCTGGCGCTGGAAATCAGACGAGGCAATAACGAGCTTTACCTCATTATCCGCTGACGCAATCTGGTCCGGGCAATTGCCCGGACTGTTTTTCCTGCGGCATTTCTGTCATCTCCTTCCCGCTTCGACTTGTTGATAACTGGATGTAAATGCTATTCTCAATCGGTTTTTAACCTTTTGCTTTAATGGTAAAGCTTGAGCCAATCAGGGGAGCATCAATGCTGGCATTTTTAAGTCGATCCGCCTTAATGGGCGTGCTGACGGCTGGAGTCTTGCTACTTGCTTTCCCCAGTCTGCGCAGCCAGATGTTTTCTCCGGATGCCGCTCTCAATGGCCAGCCTGATGTTCCGCAGCAGATTTCCTTCAGTTATGCCGTCCGCCGTGCCTCCCCTGCTGTCGTTAATATCTATAACCGCCGCTACAATGCTGAAGACCGCCTGCAATTGAGTACTCAGGGCCTTGGATCTGGCGTTATCATGAGTGATAAAGGCTATATAGTGACCAACTATCACGTGGTTGCCGAAGCGGATCAGGTGATCGTGGCACTGCAGGATAGCCGCATTTTTACGGCCCAGCTGATTGGTAAAGACAGACGCACCGATATCGCGGTATTAAAAATCCAGGCCGAAAATCTGCCTGTCATTCCACTAAACCCGGATTATCCCCCTGCTGTGGGCGACGTGGTTCTGGCCATCGGTAACCCCTATAATCTGGGACAGACCACCACCTACGGGATCATCTCTGCCACCGGTCGCTCCGGCATGAGTTTCTATGGCCGGCAGGATTTTCTCCAGACCGATGCAGCGATCAACGAAGGCAACTCAGGTGGCGCACTGGTCAACACCCGTGGCGAGCTGGTCGGTATCAACACCGCTTCTTTTCAGCAGGCGACCGACATTGAAACCTACGGTATTTCCTTTGCCATTCCCTATCAGCTCACACAAAAGATCATGAATAAACTCATCGCAGATGGTCGGGTGATCCGTGGCTATATCGGTATTGATGGCCGCGAAATCAATCCGGTTATGGCTCGATTGTATGATGCGGAGCAGGTAAGAGGGATCATAGTGATGGGCATGGATCCTGATGGTCCTGCGTCCAAAGCGGGCTTTAAGGTTCAGGACATCCTAGTCGAGATTGACGGCAAGCCGGTTACCGATATGCGCAATGTGCTGGATATAGTCACAGAGCTGCGCCCTGGCACCTACGTCGATATGACGGTGCTACGCAACGGTAAACCGAAGAAGTTAACTGTGCTGATTGGCGATGAGCCGGACAGATAAGCAGAAAAAGAATAGCTAGATAGGATCAGTAGACAATGTCCAGACACTGAAAGCAGTGACTGGACATCCAGATTACTTTGGCAGCTTACTCGCTGAAGCGCTCAATCTTCATTCCCAGACCACGCAGCTTCTCTTCGATATGCTCGTAGCCACGGTCAATGTGATAAATACGATCAACAATCGTCTCACCTTTGGCAATGTTACCGGCGATGACCAAGCTGGCTGAGGCGCGCAGATCGGTTGCCATCACCTGAGCACCGCTCAGGCCGTCAGTATCACCACAAATCACAGTGTTACCTTCGATTTCAGCATGCGCGCCCATGCGGATGAGCTCAGGAATGTGCATGAAACGGTTCTCAAAGATCGTTTCGGTAATGATGCCGGTACCTTTGGCGACCAGATTCAGCAAAGAAAACTGTGCCTGCATATCGGTCGGGAAACCAGGGTGTGGCGCAGTGCGGATATTGACTGCGGTCAGCTCGCGACCCGTCATGTCCAGACTGATCCAATCGTCACCGGTCTCAATCAGGGCACCGGATTCTTCCAGCTTCGCCAGGGCGGCTTCGAGTAGCGAAGGACGGGTGTTACGACACACCACTTTTCCGCCAGAAATAGCCGCAGCGACCAGGAAGGTACCGGTTTCAATGCGATCCGGCAGCACTTCATGATAACCACCGCCCAGACGCTCAACACCTTCGATAACTATCGTATCTGTACCGGCACCCGAGATTTTTGCACCCAGAGTATTGAGGAAATCGGCAGTATCGACAATTTCCGGTTCACGGGCGGCATTCTCAATCACGGTTTTGCCTTGTGCCAGCGTCGCCGCCGACATGATGGTCACAGTCGCACCAACGCTGACTTTATCCATCACTATGCGGGCGCCTTGCAGGCGGCCAGCCACTTCGGCTTTCACATAGCCTTCTTCCAGGGTGATAGTTGCCCCCAGTTGTTCCAGGCCATGAATGTGCAAATCAACCGGACGGGCACCGATAGCGCAACCACCTGGCAGCGACACCTGGCCCTTACCGAAGCGGGCAACCAGAGGTCCGAGCGCCCAAATTGAAGCACGCATGGTTTTCACCAGATCGTAAGGGGCACAATATTCATTGATATTGCTGGCATCGACATACACAGAGCCATTGCGCTCCACTTTTGCGCCTAAACGGCTCAGCAGTTCCATGGTGGTGTCAATATCACGCAACTTTGGAACATTGCCGACTTCTACCGGCTCTTCTGCCAGCAGTGAGGCAAACAAAATTGGCAGGGCAGCATTTTTTGCGCCCGAAATCGCGACTTCACCGCGGAGTGGGCCATTGCCCTGAATTCGAAACTTCTGCATTGGTTATCTCTTACAAAGACATCAGCTTCTTGTCACGCGCCCACTCTTCAGGAGTGTAGGCTTTGATTGACAAGGCATGAATGGCATTACTGGCAATATGCGACATCAAAGGTGCATAGACTGCCTGCTGTTTTTTCACACGGCTCATACCGTCAAACATTGCACCGACAGCAATCACCTGATAGTGGCTGCCTTCGCCATTCACTATGACTTCATCCAGCTCCAACGCATTTTCAAGAATTTGTTTAATTTCAGATATTTCCACAAGCTATCCTCTACTTGAGCTGTTGATCATTCCATACAGGCAGCCAGCACAGTGTCGACATGACTAAGGCGGAGCAGGGTTAACAATTGTTGCGGCACGCCTTGCAGCACCAGATGACGTCCTGCCTGAGTGAGTTCCCGGTGCAAGTGCAGCAGCATAACCATACCCGCAGAGTCTACCCGAGTCAGGTCAGACAGTTCGATCGTGACCTTAGCATCTTGTGGCATCCATTCACGTCTTTGCTGCCAAAAGGCTGGCACTGTGTCACGTTCCAGCACTCCTGACAAGCGGTAATAGCCATTTTCCTGCACCTGCCAATGGACGGCGGGATTCCCCATGGTCATTTTTCCTCAGGTTTGATTGGCTTAGCCGCCAGAGCACGTAAATCCTGCGTGACCTTGTCGACACCCTGAGTGCGCAGTTGCCCGCTCCATTCACTCTGTTTGGTTGAAATCATACTGACCCCTTCGGCCACCATGTCGTAACCTTGCCATTCATTGGTCTGCTTATTCTTACGCAGTTTGAAATCCAGACGAATAGGCGGACGTTGCGCATCCAGAATATCGACACGGATAGACACGATAGAGCTGCTGGCCGGCACCGACTTAACCGGCTCCATCCGAATCTCCTGATCCGTGTACTGAGTCAGCACCTGAGCATATGAGGCGACCAGATAATCAGTAAATGCATTAACAAAGTTATTGCGCTGCTCTTTGGTTGTCTGCTTCAACTGCGGCCCAAGCACTTTATAAGCGGCATAACGGGTGTTGATATAAGGCAGCAGTTCCTGACGGACTACAGTGCGTAAATAGTCAGGGTTACGCTGAATCTGAGCCTGCTCAGACTTAAGACGGGCAAATGTCTGTTGCGACACGGCCTGCATCATTTTATAGGGGTCGGTTTTATCTACGGTAGCGGCGCTGGCAAAGAGCGGTATACACGCTATCGTAAGGCATAAAATCTTCAAAAATTTCATTGTACTCTTCCTTATTTATCGCCGTCGTTGCCTATGCTGTACAGTACCTGGCCAATCATGTCTTCCAGCACCAGTGCCGATTTGGTGTCTTCGATGAAGTCACCGTCATCCAGCATCACAATACCTTCGTCGATAAAGCCCGGAGACAACCCGAGGTACTGCTCGCCCAGTAAGCCTGATGTAAGAATGGCAGCGGAACTGGTTTCTGGAAAGTAACCGTATTTCTTATCAATAGCGAGTGTCACTACGGGGACATAAGACTCTGTATCCAACGAGATATTACTCACTGTGCCAATGGTCACACCACCCACTTTGACCGGTGAGCGAACTTTCAGTCCGCCAATATTTTCAAACCGCGCTTTCAGGTCGTAAGATTCAGAATTACCGAAGCTTTTAACATCCGCCACTTTAAATACCAGCACCAGCAGCGCCACAATGCCTGCTAATACAAAGCTGCCGACCCAAAGTTCTAGTTGCCTGTTCTGTTGCATGATTAATTCCCAAACATGAGTGCTGTCAGCACAAAATCTAAACCTAATACCGCCAATGAAGAATTCACGACTGTCCGGGTAGTTGCCCGGCTGATACCTTCTGATGTCGGTACGGCATCAAAACCATTAAAAACGGCAATCCAGGTGACGGTGACGGCAAAACACAGCGACTTAATCAGGCTGTTGCCTATGTCATAGCCCAGCTCTACCGATGACTGCATCACAGACCAGAAGCTGCCGTAATCAATACCTTTCCAGTTCACACCCACCAGCTGGCCGCCCCAGATGCCAACAGCAATAAAGAGCATTGTCAGCAGCGGCATGGAAATAACACCCGCCCAGAAACGCGGCGCGACCACACGGCGAAGCGGATCGACAGCCATCATTTCCATGCTGGAAATCTGCTCAGTGGCTTTCATCAAGCCAATTTCAGCAGTTAAGGCCGAGCCGGCCCGGCCGGCAAACAGCAAGGCGGTGACCACAGGCCCCAGCTCCCGCAACAACGACAGTGCCACCATCTGGCCCAGGCTGGTTTCTGCACCAAAATCCACCAGCACAATAAACCCTTGCAGACTCAGTACCATACCGATAAATAAGCCCGATACCATAATGATAGCGACTGAGAGCACCCCAACGGAATAAAGCTGTTTTAACAGCAATGGGAACATTTTGGCAGGTTGCGGTTTACTCACCAGTGCGCCGGATAACAGCAAGGTCGCCCGTCCCATGGTGCGACAACTGGACAGCGTACTCTGGCCCAGCTGCACGATAAAATCCGTTAACATAATATGGAATTACCTTTCTTATTCGCGATAACGCACTGGCTCTTAATAGAGCGCGCGGTTATGACGAGAGCTGACTGAAAAGATCCTGCTCCAGTGCCTGTGCAGGGAATTTGAACGGCACAGGACCGTCAGCGTTTCCATCAAGAAACTGGCGAACCCTCTCATCGGGGTTGGCGTTCAGTTCATCCGGGGTGCCGCTGCCAATGATTTTGCCACCTGACAACAAATACACATGGTCGGCAATACTCATCACTTCGGGCACATCGTGTGACACAATAACTGAGGTAATACTCAGGGCCTCGTTCAGGCTATGGATAAGCTTGACCAGTACTCCCATGGTAATGGGATCCTGCCCGACAAAAGGTTCGTCATACATGATGAGGTCGGGATCGAGTGCTATCGCACGCGCCAACGCCGCACGACGAGCCATGCCACCGGACAGCTCGTTAGGCATTAAATTAGCCGCTCCCCGTAACCCGACAGCTTCGAGTTTGAGCAGCACTAAAGTACGCAGCAACTCTTCAGGCAGATCTGTGTGCTCACGTAAAGGAAACGCCACATTGTCAAAAACTGTCATGTCGGTAAACAGCGCACCAGACTGAAAGAGCATACTCATCCGCTTACGCGCCCGGTACAAGTCGTTGCGCGACAAGGCTGGGATATTTTTATCATCAAACCAAACCTCCCCCTGATCCGGCATAATCTGTCCACCAATCAGACGAAGCAAGGTCGTTTTACCAATGCCGGACGGCCCCATGATGGCAGTGATCTTGCCTTTCGGCACCTCCAGTGACACATCATCGAAGATTTTGCGTTCACCCCGGGAAAACGTCAGGTTGTTAATTCGAATTAGCGCTTCGGTTGCTGTCATAACCTTCCTAAATACCCTTGCATCAGTGATTCATCCGGAATGCACGTCGATACAAGCATAATTGAATGTAATTAATTAGTTATATTGCATGTGGTTGATCATAGGTAGATTCCCTGACCAACTCAAGGTAATACCTGTCAGCTCGTTGTGATTTTTCGTTCTTGGCCGTTGCCCGAATAGCACAGACCCGTTCAGGTTATGAATCTTGTTTTTTATAACATAAAAGTCCTGAATGAAACCAATCCCGCTGTGTATTCAGTGCCATAAACACACTCACTTTGCATCAGTGGCCTATTTCCCATATAAAGATCACAGCCCCAAAAGCAAATACTCTCGGCTTTTCCTTCCATTTTCGTCAGTGAAACGTCAAAATTACCCCCTTAAAAACCAGCTCATTGAAAAATCTATAAGGGTTTATAATGCTTGAAGCCATCTTGTTACTCGGTATCGGACTTACGTTACTGGTATGGAGTGCGGATCGACTTGTGTTTGGAGCAGCAGCCTTAGCAAGGAATTTAGGGGTTGCCCCGCTCATTATCGGTATGACCATATTGGCGATGGGCTCTTCCGCCCCGGAAATGATGGTCTCTGCCACTGCCGCACTGGCGGGAAAAACTGACACTGCCGTCGGTAACGTACTGGGTTCAAACATTGCAAATATTGCGTTAATCCTGGGGTTAACCGCCCTTATCAAGCCTTTATCCATCAGTTCCGGCATCATTCGCCGTGAACTCCCGCTGATGATGGTGGTCACACTGATTGCCGGTGTACTGCTGTGGGACAGTTATTTAGGCTTTTTTGAAGGCGTCTTACTGGTTGTTCTGTTTGTTATTTTCATTCTGGCAATGCTGAAGATCAGCCGCAGCGGAAATAATGGCGCTCAAGACATACTGCTGGAAGAGCAGGAATCTGAAATTCCTCAGGGCGTCAGCAATATGGCGGCGTCAGTATGGATTGTGATTGGATTGCTATTACTGCCTTATGCGGCCAACATGCTGGTTGATTCTGCCGTGACTATTGCCAAATACTTCGGCATGAGCGATCTGGTTATCGGCCTGACGATCATTGCCGTCGGTACCAGCCTGCCGGAACTGGCGGCGTCGATTGCCAGCATCCACAAAGGCGAAGACGACATGGCCGTAGGTAACATCATCGGTTCTAATGTCTTCAATATTCTGGCTGTGATGGGGCTGCCTGGCCTGCTCAACCCTTCAGTGATCAGTCCGCTGGCAATGGGGCGTGACTTTTACGTGATGCTGGGTATCTCTGTCCTGCTGGTTCTGATGGCACTGGGCAGACGCCGTCGTATCAACCGCCTGGAAGGCTTGATTCTGATTTTATGCTTTGTCGCCTATCAGAGCTATCTGCTTTATAATATGGCGGCTTAACCGAGAGCGAAACTATGCCTGATTCCTTTGACTACGGCCAGATTGGCCGACGTGTGATTGACATTGAAGCGGAAGCCCTCAAAGGCCTGTCGCAATATATCAATGGCAGTTTCAGCGAAGCCTGTCAGCTCATCAGCCGCTGCCAGGGAAAAGTGATCGTCATGGGGATGGGAAAATCCGGCCATATCGGCTGTAAGATTGCCGCCACCCTTGCCAGCACTGGCACTCCGGCATTTTTTGTCCACCCAGGAGAAGCCAGTCACGGTGATCTGGGCATGCTGGATAAGCGTGATATCGTGCTGGCCATTTCCAATTCCGGTGAAGCCGGTGAAATCCTGACGCTATTGCCTGTGATTAAACGCCAGGGCATTGCTTTAATCAGCATGACAGGCAAACCCGAATCCACCATGGCACGGCTGGCTCAGGTGCATTTGCAAATCACGGTCAATCAGGAAGCCTGCCCGCTGAACCTGGCCCCCACCTCCAGTACCACGGCCACCCTGGCCATGGGGGATGCGCTGGCCATTGCGCTGATGGAAGCGCGCGGTTTTACTGCTGACGATTTTGCTCTCTCTCACCCCGGCGGCGCGCTGGGTCGTAAGTTGCTGCTGCGTATTGCCGATGTGATGCACAGCGGTGAGCGCCTGCCCGTTATCCATCAGGATGCCAGCATAAAAGATGCCCTGCTCGAAGTCTCCCGCCAGGGACTGGGTATGACGGCCATCGTTGACGATAACCAAATGTTAAGCGGCATCTTTACCGATGGTGACCTTCGCCGCTTGCTCGATAAACGCATTGATATCCATCAGACGCGTATAGGTGAAGTCATGTCTGCGAATCCGGCAACCATTTCCTCTCAGGTACTGGCCGCTGAAGGGCTTAAACTGATGGAAGAAAGAAAAATTAACGGCCTGCTGGTTGTCGATGACCAACGGCTGGTAGGTGCTCTGAATATGCATGATCTGCTCAGAGCCGGAGTAATGTAATGACAACAGCAATGCAATCCACCCTGTACGGCCCGGTCCCGCAGCATCTTTTTCAGCAGGCAAAAAACATACGTCTGCTGATCTGCGATGTTGATGGCGTGTTTTCCGATGGCCGTATTTACATGGGTAACAATGGCGAAGAACTGAAAACCTTCCATACCCGAGACGGCTATGGCATCAAATCTCTGATGGCCGCCGGCGTCGACGTCGCCATCATCACAGGTCGCCGCTCGCAGATTGTTGAAAACCGCATGTCGGCACTGGGTATCCAGCATATCTATCAGGGCCAGGACAACAAACTGGCAGCCTATCTGGATATCGTTAATAAACTGGGTATTGCGGCTGAATATACGGCCTATATCGGCGATGACCTCATTGACTGGCCAGTGATGGCCGAAGTGGGGCTGTCCGTTTGCGTCGCCGATGGCCACCCGCTGCTGTCACAGCGTGCCGATCTGACCACCCGCATCAAAGGCGGCTATGGCGCGGTACGGGAAGTCTGCGATCTGATACTTGAGGCGCGCGGCGAATTGGATCAGCATAAGGGCCTGAGTATATGACGTTAAACCGGCTATTCTGTGTGGTGCTGGCCATACTGTGTGCATGGACCGGTTACTACCTGCTGCAAAAGCACTGGCAGCAGGACACGCTGACCGCACCCGATAACGAAAAGCCGATCTTTACCGGTACCGGGGTGAAAAATACCTCGTACAACGAAGCGGGTATTCGCAGCTACCGCATCGAATCAGACACGCTGGAGTATTACAACCTCAGTGGTAATACCGAATTCCAGCAACCTGTGATTTGGGTATACAAAGAAGGTACAGAAAGTGAATGGCGCATCAGTGCAAATCACGCCACACTAGATAAAGAACACATTCTGCAGATGTCTGGTAATGTGCGGATCTTCAATCTGTTACCTGACTCCGCCATTAATGCGATAAAAACAGATACACTGCGATTAGATTTAATCAGCAAAGATTTCGACACCCCCGATCCGGTCACTATTACCGGCAGTGCCTTTCAGAATGAAGGTATTGGGATGAAAGGGAACATGGAACGCAGTGTGGCGACCCTGATGAATAATGTGAAAGGTAGATATGAAGCTTTGCAAAATTAGCGCCCTGCTGTGCCTGATAGTCAGCACCTCTGGCTGGGCATTAAGCAACGATACCGAGCAGCCGATATATATCAACTCGGACAGCCAGGAGTTGGACATCCAGAAAAATGTGGTGACCTTTACCGGCAACGTCTCGCTGCGTCAGGGCAGTATTGATATCCGGGCCGACAAAATCATTGTCACGCGCCAGACTCAGAATGGCGATCAGCAAACCATAGATGCCTATGGTTCTCCGGCCACGTTTTATCAGAAGATGGATGACGGCAAACCGATCAACGGCTCTGCCATGCAAATGCGCTATGAAACGGCAAGCGAATTTCTCAAGATGACAGACAAAGCCGTGCTGATTCAGGAAGGCAGCGAAATTAAGGGCAAAACCATCAGTTACAAAATTGATGAGCAGAAGCTGGTGGCAACCAGTGGTGATCAACAGCGCGTGACCACCATACTGCAGCCGAACCAGATCAAACAAAAACAATAAATAAGAGAACGAATGTCAAAGTTAACCGCAACCCATCTGGCGAAAAGCTATAACGGCCGCAAAGTCGTTTCCGATGTCAGCCTGGAAGTGGAATCTGGCAAGATTGTCGGTCTGCTTGGCCCGAACGGTGCCGGCAAAACCACGTCGTTTTATATGATTGTCGGTCTGGTCGCCCGTGATGAAGGCCAGATCACCATAGACGGCCACGACATCAGCCTGCAGCCGATGCATAACCGTGCCCGTATGGGGATTGGCTATCTGCCTCAGGAAGCGTCTATCTTCCGCAAGCTGAGTGTACATGACAACCTGATGGCGGTTTTGCAGACCCGCTCCGATCTGAGCAAAGCCGAACGCCAGGACAAGCTTGAGGAACTGCTGGATGAGTTCCATATTCAGCATATTCGCAACAGTCAGGGCATGGCATTGTCAGGCGGTGAGCGGCGCCGGGTAGAGATAGCCCGCGCACTGGCGGCAAACCCTAAGTTTATTTTGCTGGATGAACCCTTTGCCGGGGTCGATCCCATTTCGGTGATCGACATTAAGAAGATCATCGAACACCTCAGAGATCGCGGTCTTGGCGTGTTAATCACAGACCACAATGTGCGGGAAACACTGGACGTTTGCGAGCACGCATATATCGTCAGCCAGGGACAGCTGATTGCTCACGGTACACCGTCTGATGTTCTCAATGATGAACACGTGAAACGCGTCTATCTGGGAGACCAGTTCCGTCTATAGTTATAGATAAAAGGACACAACCGAGGTAAGCTGCCAAGGCTGGTCGAAGGTTTTGATTCGACTGGCCTAAAGACCCCAAAACAAGCGATTCATACAATAATCACAAGGTGTCTGTACACGCATGAAAACTTCGCTCCAGCTCAAGCTTGGCCAACAATTGGCAATGACGCCGCAACTGCAACAGGCCATTCGTCTGCTGCAACTTTCTACCCTGGATCTGCAACAGGAAATCCAGGAGGCCTTAGATGCCAACCCCCTGCTGGAGCTTGACGAAAGCCACCCGGATGGCGACACCCCGTCATCTGATGCTGAGGACGTTCACACCGACGGCAAAAACGATGCCGCAGAGCAATATGAGGACATCAGCAGCGATTCCTTCGATACCTCAGATGTCATTGAACAAAGGGAAATGCCGGCCGAGCTGCCCGTTGATACCACCTGGGATGATGTCTACAGCGCCGGTACCGGCAGTGCCGGGATTGCACCGGATGACGACATGCCTGTCTATCAGGGCGAAACCACAGAAACCCTGCAGGATTACCTGATGTGGCAGCTGGAGCTGACACCGTTCAGCGACACCGACCGCGCGATTGCTTTTGCCATCATTGATGCCGTTGACGAGAAAGGCTATCTCACCAGCACCTGCGACGATATTCTGGAAAGCATGGGCGATGAAAACGTCGAACTCGATGAAGTCGAAGCCGTCCTCAAACGCGTCCAGCAATTTGATCCACTGGGCGTGGCGTCACGCGATCTGCGCGAGTGCCTGCTGCTACAACTGGCCACTTACCCGGAAGATACGCCCTGGCTGAGTGAAGCGAAAATGGTGCTGATTGAGCACCTGGATTTACTGGGTAACCGCGACTATCGCCAGCTGATGCGCGACACTAAGCTCAAAGAAGATGAGCTGAAAAATGTCATGGCGCTGATTCACACGCTTGAGCCCCGTCCGGGCAACCGCGTGGTGGCCTCGGAAACCGAGTACGTCATTCCTGACGTTTCTGTGTTCAAAGATAAAGGCAAATGGGTGGTGACTATCAACCCGGACAGTGTGCCGCGCCTTCGCGTCAACGAACAATACGCCGCGATGAGCAAACAAACGCGCAACAGTGCCGACAGCCAGTTTATCCGTAGCCACCTTCAGGATGCCAAATGGCTGATCAAAAGCCTGGAGAGCCGCAATGATACCCTGCTGAAAGTGGCCCGCTGCATTGTTGAACATCAGCAAGATTTTTTTGAATACGGTGAGGAAGCCATGAAGCCTATGGTCCTCAACGATATTGCCCTGGCCGTTGAAATGCACGAATCAACGATCTCCCGGGTGACCACCCAGAAGTTTATGCATACCCCACGCGGTATTTTTGAGTTGAAGTACTTCTTCTCAAGCCATGTCAGTACGGATAACGGCGGAGAATGCTCCTCCACGGCTATTCGCGCGCTGGTGAAGAAATTGGTTGCGGCCGAAAATCAGGCCAAACCCTTGAGTGATAGCAAAATTGCGACATTACTGGCGGATCAAGGCATCATGGTGGCTAGACGCACAATAGCCAAATACCGTGAATCGCTGGGGATCCCGCCGTCAAGCCAAAGAAAGCGCCTGCTCTGATTGCCGGCGATTAAGGAGGAAGATGTCTATGCAAATTAATCTCACTGGTCACCACATTGAAATTACCCCAGCCCTGCGTGAGTATGTGACAACAAAGTTCGATAAGCTGGAACGCTTTTTCGACAAAATTAATAACGTGCATGTTGTTCTGAATGTAGAAAAAATGCAGCAGATTGCCGAGGCAACACTGCACATTAACGCTGGAGAAATCCACGCGAAAGCAGATTCTGAAAATATGTATGCGGCAATTGATCAATTAACTGATAAACTGGTCCGTCAACTGAACAAACATAAAGACAAACTCAATAGTCATTAACATGCAACTGAGTCGAGTATTAAGCTTGGACTGCACCAAGAGTGCAGTCCACTGCTCCAGTAAAAAACGTGCGCTGGAAATCATCAGCGAAATTGCTGGCCAACATTTAAACCAGAACCCTCAACCACTGTTCGAGTGTATGCTCAACCGTGAAAAAATGGGGAGTACAGGTATTGGTAATGGTATTGCCATTCCTCATGGTCGTGTCACCGACAGCGAACAAGCGATTGCGGTGCTGATCCAGTGTCAGCAACCTATCCAGTTCGATGCGATTGACAATCAACCCGTCGATCTGCTTTTTGCGCTTCTGGTGCCCGATGCCCAGTGCAAAGAACACCTGAAGACGCTGTCCGGCATGGCAGAAAAACTCAGCGATAAAGCGGTTCTCAAGCAGCTCAGAGCTGCCAAAAGCGATGAAGAGCTTTACCAGATCATGACCTCAGAGCCGTCATAACAGCCATCAGGAAGGGTTTGTCATGAAATTGATGATAGTCAGCGGCCGCTCAGGCTCAGGTAAATCAGTGGCGCTCAGGGTACTGGAAGATCTCGGCTATTACTGTGTCGATAATCTACCGGTACATCTGCTTTCTGATCTTATCCAAACCCTGGATCCTCATACCCAGAAAGTGGCGGTCAGTGTTGATGTCCGTAACATGCCGGCCGATCATGACATTACCAGCTCAGCCCTCGAAGCCGTCCGTCAGCAGGCTGATGTCAACCTTCTGTTTCTTGATGCCGATGACAACACCCTGGTCAAACGCTACAGCGAAACCCGGCGATTGCATCCGCTCTCACGGCAGAATATGAGCCTGGAAGAAGCAATTCAGGCCGAAAGCGCCTGGCTGGCAAATCTGAAAGAAGCCGCCGATCTGGTACTGGACACCACTCAGCTGTCTATCCATGATCTCAGTGAAACCGTGCGTGCACGAGTGCTGGGACGCCAAGCCCGCGAACTGGTAATGGTGTTCGAGTCCTTTGGCTTCAAACATGGCTTGCCGACCGATGCGGATTACGTTTTTGATGTCCGTTTCTTACCCAACCCCCACTGGGTACCTGAGCTTAAACCACAAACCGGTCTTGACACTGAAGTGCAGGACTACCTGGCGAGCCACCATGAAGTCAGCCAACTGATTTACCAGATCCGGCACTTTCTTGAAAGCTGGCTGCCTTTGCTTGAAAAAAACAACCGCAGTTACGTCACTGTTGCTATCGGCTGTACCGGCGGTCAGCACCGCTCTGTGTACGTTGCCCAGCAACTGGCTGATTATTTCCGCCAGCGGGGACAACAGGTTCAGATTCGTCACCGCACCCTGGAAAAACAAGGTCACCTGAAGCATTGAGCATGAATACTGTCAGTCGAGAATTATTCATTAAAAACCGCCTTGGTCTGCATGCCAGGGCAGCAATTAAACTGGTCGAACTGGCACAGAGTTTTGACGCTATTATCACTGTCACCAACCAAGACAAGTCCGCAACCGCCGACAGTGTGATGGGATTATTGATGCTGGAGTCTGCACAAGGCCAGAAGATCATCGTCAGCGCCGAAGGGGGCGACGCCAGCGTCGCACTGGAAGCGGTCGCCTCGCTGATCGAAAACGGTTTTGATGAAGACAACTGATACCCGCCCGGGTGCTCAATCGTCAGCCTGCTGAAAGGATCTGCCCCTATCTTGCCTGTATCCGTCCCGATCAACGACAAAACACCCGGCAACCGACGATAAATCACCGTTTTTGTACCTCAGCCTCCCTTTCTTACAGCCAAGTGAAATCTTAGCAAGATCTCAGATCCAGTGAGACAAAGACCGCGCTATTACGTTAATATTCAGCTTATTGCGCCATTTCCCGGCTGCCGCTGTCGCAACAGAGCTGGGTGTATTCACGAAGCAAGGTAGTTCTCTCTATGGCGGACATTTTCGAGCAAGATCAAACCCACCAGACACTGCAGCAGGTTAACCAGGCCCTGGATCGAGGGATGTTCGTTCACGTCCGGCGAATGTTGCAGGATATGGAGCCTGAGGATATCGCCCACCTGCTTGAAGCCTGCCCGCCGAAAGAGCGCCAGGTGCTGTGGCAACTGACCGATCCTGAGGAGCAGGGTGAGATCCTCGACGAACTGTCTGAAGATGTAAAAGACGGTATCGTGGCCATGATGGCGCCGGAAAAACTGGCGGCCGTCACTGAAGGCATGGAAAGTGATGACGTGGCTTACGTGCTGCGCAGCCTGCCTGACAGCCGTTTCCGTGAAGTACTGGCACAAATGGATGCCGCTGATCGCCATCGCGTCGAGCTGGCGATGGCTTATCCGGAGGAAAGCGCTGGCGGTATCATGAGTACCGACTTCGTGACCATCCGCGGCGATGTCACCGCCGATGTGGTCCTGCGCTATCTGCGCATGCGGGGCGAGCTTCCTGAAGCCACAGATACGCTCTATGTGGTTGACGAACACAATGTACTGATTGGCCACCTTTCGCTGGCCACGCTGATCACCACTCAGCCTGACGTACAAATTCATGAGGTGATGGACGATCCGGATGAAGCCATCAATGTCGAGATGGACGACAGTGAAGTGGCCAATCTGTTTGAGCGCCGTAACTGGCTCTCGGCGCCTGTGGTCGATGCCGGCAACCAGCTGGTTGGCCGGATCACCATTGATGATGTGGTCGATATAATCCGGGAAGATGCCGAACACTCCATGATGAGTATGGCCGGTATGGACGACGATGAAGACACCTTTGCGCCTGTCATGAAATCCGCCCGCCGGCGCAGCATCTGGCTGGGTGTGAATGTCCTGGCCGCGCTGGCCGCCGCCTCTGTCTCCAACATGTTTGAAGACACGCTCGATAAAATGGCCGCCATCGCCGTTCTGATGACGATAGTGCCCTCCATGGGCGGGGTTGCCGGCAACCAGACTGTGGCACTGGTGATTCGCGGTCTGGCGGTCGGTCATATCGGCGATTCCAACACCCGCTGGCTGCTCAGCAAAGAAGCCCGGGTAGGCTTAATAAATGGCCTCTTGTGGGCCGGGATCATTGGTGGCGTGGTGGTTCTGTGGAAAGGCAACCTGATGCTCGGCGCGATTATCGCCGGTGCTATGCTGACCAACCTGCTGATCGCCGGTATCGCGGGGGTCGGGGTGCCTATTATTTTGAAGAAACTCAATGTCGACCCGGCGCTCGCGGGCGGCATGGCGTTAACGACCATTACCGATATCATCGGCCTGTCTGTGTTTCTCGGCTTGGCAACTGTATTTCTCACCTGATAAGGCACAAACAAAAAAGGTCTGGCACGAGCCAGACCTTTTTTTATCTCTCACACTCGGTGAGTAATTACTCACCGGCAATTTTCATCGATTCCAGCAGCATGGAGCCGGTCTGAATCTGGCTGCGGGTTTCAGTGTCTGTCCCGATAGCCACTATGTTTGCCATCATGTCTTTCAGATTTCCGGCAATGGTTACTTCACTGACCGGGTATTGGATCACGCCATTTTCAACCCAGAAACCGGCAGCACCGCGGGAGTAATCACCGGTCACGATATTCACGCCCTGCCCCATCAGCTCTGTGACCAGGAACCCGGTACCCAGTTTGCGCAGCATGGCATTGAAATCTTCACCGGTACTGGATACCTGCCAGTTGTGGATACCACCGGCATGGCCGGTTGGTTGACGCCCCAGCTTACGGGCAGCATAACTGGTCATCAGATAGGTTTTCAGTACCCCGTCCTGAATGATTTCCCTGTCATGGGTTGCCAGACCTTCGCTGTCAAATGGTGTACTGGCCAGGCCGCGCAGCAGGTGCGGACGCTCGCTGATGTTAAGCCAGGACGGAAAGATCTGCTCATCAAGCATATCCAGCAGGAAAGTCGACTTACGGTATAAATTCGACCCGCTGATCCCCATCACCAGATGGCCGAACAGGCCGGTCGCAACATCAGAGGCAAACATCACAGGAGCCTGACGGGTAGATAGCTTCTGCGGGTCAATCCGGCTGACAGTCCGTTCTGCCGCCAGCTGACCGACTTTCTCAGGCGTCCACAAGTCGCTGGTACGCCGGGCCAGGGTATAACTGTAGTCGCGCTCCATGTCGCCATTCTTGCCCTCGGCAATCACGCAACAGCTGATACTGTGGCGACTACTCGGGTAGCTGGCCAGCATACCGTGCGTATTACCATATACCCGGATACCATAGTGACTGTCGTAGCTGGCACCGTCACTCTGCTTGATACGGCTGTCAGCATCCAGCGCAGCCTGCTCGGCGGCAATCGCGATAGAAGCGGCATGATCCGGCTCAGGTTCATCCGGGTAGAAAAGATCCAGATCCGGGATGTTTTTGGCCATCAGCTCAGCCGGTCCCGGCCCACCGTAGGGATCTTCCGAGGTATGGCGTGCGATTTCCAGCGCCGCTGCCACGGTTTGTGCAATCGCCGCTTCACTCAAATCTGAAGTTGACGCACTGCCCTTGCGCTGGCCGCGGTAGACGGTAATCCCCATCGCACCATCGCTGTTAAATTCGACATTCTCAACCTCACACAAGTGGGTAGAGACACTGATCCCTGTGGATTTATTAATCGCCACTTCGGCAGCATCAGCCTGCTGGCCGGCAAGCTCAAGAGCACGGGCGACCGCCTGTTCCAGCTCGCTACGCTGCTGGGCGACTTGTTGTTTCACATCCATAGTCATACTTTATTTACACGGTTTCCCCTAAGGATAACACTCAAGGCAATTAAAATGCGCCCAAATTCAACTTGAAACTGATAAAATAGAGACATTGAAGTCTGTCATGAGCCTGATATGAGCCGTAAAAATAAAAAAGCCCCATGGGAAGAGGAAGAAGAAATCATCTGGGTGAGTAAATCCGAGATGAAACGTGACATGGAAGCCCTGCAAAAGCTGGGCGAAGAGCTGGTCAAGCTCAAACCCGGTGCATTAGCGAAAATCCCGCTGAGCGACGAGCTTCGTATGGCAATCAAAGACGCCCAGCGATTTAAGCAGGAAGCTTACCGCCGCCAGCTGCAGTTTATCGGTAAACAGATGCGCAACATTGAGCTAGAACCAATTCAGGCTGCACTGGACAAGCTGAATAATAAACATGCCCAGGTAACGGCTCAGCTGCACAAGCTGGAGTCTTTACGTGACCGCATGATTGATGACGGCGATAGCGTGATCAATGAAGTGATGGAGGCCCATCCGGATGCTGACCGCCAGCAACTGCGTCAGCTGGTGCGCATGGCCGTTAAAGAAAAAGCCGCCAACAAGCCGGCCAAAGCCTACCGCGAAATCTTTCAGGTACTGAAAGCGCTCTACATCAAAGACTGATCAGCGCTCAATGATCAAAAATGCCAGCAAACGCTGGCATTTTTATTGGCCTCAGTCAGCACAGATGCACTTACTGAGTGCCGCCGACTGTCATCGACGCCAGCTTCAGGGTTGGCTGCCCGACACCAACAGGTACGCTTTGCCCTGCTTTGCCGCAGACGCCCACCCCACGGTCAAGTTCCAGATCGTTACCCACCATAGAGACTTTCTGCATCGCTTCAATGCCGCTGCCGATTAAGGTCGCGCCTTTAATCGGACGGGTAATTTTACCCTTTTCGATCAGGTAAGCTTCCGACGCTGAGAACACAAATTTACCGGACGTAATGTCGACCTGACCGCCGCCAAAATTCGGGGCGTAGATCCCGTTCTCGACACTGGCGATGATCTCTTCCGGCGTATGTTCGCCCGGCAGCATGTAAGTATTGGTCATACGGGGCATAGGCAGGTGCGCATAAGACTCACGACGGCCATTACCGGTTGGCGCTACACCCATCAGGCGGGCATTGAGCTTATCTTGCATGTAGCCTTTGAGCTTGCCGCCTTCCACCAGCACATTGTACTGGCCCTGGGTGCCTTCATCATCAATGCTCAGCGAGCCGCGCCGATCTGCCAGAGTGCCGTCATCCACTATGGTACACAGGCTTGAGGTCACCTGCTGCCCCATCTGGCCCGAGAACATAGAAGATCCTTTGCGGTTGAAATCGCCTTCCAGACCATGACCAACGGCTTCATGCAGCAAGACGCCCGGCCAGCCTGCACCGAGTACCACTGGCATAGTACCGGCAGGAGCCGGATCGGCATCTATGTTGACCAGTGCCTGGCGCAAGGCTTCGTCAGCATATTGCAAGGCGACTGACTTGCCGTCGTTTTCAGTCATAAAGTACTGATAACCGAACCGGCCACCGCCGCCCGCACTGCCGCTTTCGCGTTTGCCGTTCTTCTCGATCAGCACGCTGACAGAAAAACGCACCAAGGGACGAATATCTGCCGCATAGGTGCCGTCTATCGCGGCGACCAGCACCTGCTCATAGACACCGTTAATACTGACAGAGACTTCTTTCACCAGGGGCTCTTTGGCACGGATATAGGCATCCACTTCCTGCAGCAGGGCAATTTTTTCCTGGCGCTCCAGGCTCTCCAGCGGATTGACCCCGGCATAAACCGGCTTTACCGGCGATGAGGCAAAGGCCTGTACCTTACCAGAGCCGCCACTGCGGGCAATACCGCGCGCCGCTTTGGCACTCTGAGTCAGTGCCAGCTTACTGATTTGATCTGAGTAGGCAAAACCGGTTTTCTCACCGGATACCGCACGAACGCCCACACCACGGTCGATATTAAAGGAGCCGTCTTTGATGATACTGTCTTCCAGTACCAGTGATTCGTGCCAGCTGGACTGAAAATAAATATCGCCATAATCTACGTCCCGGGCGGCCATCAGCCCCAGAATCTGGCTGAGATCGTCACGCTCAAGCCCGGATTGGGCCAGCATGGTCTGTTCTACGGTTTCCAGCATCATTGCCTTACTCTTCTGTGTTGCACTGCTGCACCTGAAAACGGCTATGTTGCAGCAATGGCATATTCATTCGTATCTGTGCGCTCAGACCCAGATCGATATCTGCGGTGATCACACCTGTACCCTGCTCCTGGCAGGCGACGACTTGTCCCCAGGAATCGATAATCATCGAGTGGCCCCAGGTTTCCCGCCCCTGGTTATGCTCACCCCACTGCGCGGCAGCGACAATCCAGCACTGGGTTTCAATGGCGCGTGCGCGCAGCAGAATATCCCAGTGTGCTTTGCCGGTAACTTTGGTAAACGCTGCTGGCACCACTATGATATCGGCCCCCTGTGCCCGCAATGCACTGTACAGCTGTGGGAAGCGGACATCATAACAGATCGACAGTCCAATGTTGCCGAAAGGTGTTTCCACCACCTTAACCGCCTCTCCCGGCCGGAAGGTGTCTGACTCGCGATAGCTGTGGTGACGATCGGCGACTTCAACATCGAACATGTGCAATTTATCGTAATGGGCCTGCAACTGGCCCTGATCGTCGAACAGCAAGGCGGTGGTCGACATGCTGCCGTCTTCACGCCGGATAGGCATAGATCCTATCAGTAACCAGATGCCCAGCTGGCGGGACAGTGCGGCGAGCTGGCGTTGCAGCACACCCTCTCCCAGCGGTTCGGCATGTTGTTCGTAGTCAGCACGTGTACCGAAAATCAGGCAGTTTTCAGGAGTGACGATCAGTTTCGCTCCCTGCAGTTGCAGCCCCTTCAACTTCTTTTTCAGCTGTTGCAGATTCAGTTCAGGATCAGGCCCGGAATTCATCTGTACTACACCCACTCTAGCCATCACGCACTCCATTACAAATTGATTTTCTTGTTATTATTACCTCAGCTTCACCACTCAGGCAAAGCCGGAAACACCTTGCTTATTATTGCTCAACCTGCTGCTTCAGGGCGGCAGGGACCTTAAACTCACCGGTAAAGCGCGACTGTTCTGTCACTGTGGGTGACTCTATCGGGCCGCTGACGACATAGTTAATCTGGGTAAAAACATCCACCACAGGCGACAGGGCGGTCGAAATGGCAAACACGACAATGGCCGTCTGCGGTGCGACGGCAAACGCTGTCAGCACCGGGATACCGGATGTCAGATCAGGAATAAATTTCACTCTGGCATTCACTGTCTCATTAACCAGATTAGCACTTCCCTGAATGTACATATCGCCCGCCAGTGCTTTCATTTCCACATCGTCCGTTTCAAAGCGGCCATTTTCGATCCGCCCGGACCCTTTGATGTAGTCAAAAGCCAGCCCGTCATCAAACACCCCGGTAAAGTCGAGTTGCATCTTGCGCATGATAGAATCCAGGCTGAATAACCCCAGAATCCGGCCGGCACCGCCTACATCACGGATCACCCCTTTGCCGGTTTCGGTTTTGAGTTCACCGGTCAGGGTTTCACGGTGCATCGACCATGGCGCCCCCTGCCACTGAATCGAGGCGTAGCTGGTAAAGCGGGCATCCTGGATCCCGCCGGAGATCCCCAGCCGCCCCATCAGCTCAGAGCTGTCCTCACCGGCGATATCAAAGGCAACCTGTGTTTCATTCTGGTACTGATTCATAGTCCAGTGGCCATCCAGACTCAGCGACGTCGTGCCGGAATCCAGCTGCAGCTCTTCCAGAATCAGCGTCTGGGCATCGCGTCGCAACCGACCACTTAATGCGCCCAGCCGGTATCCCTGCAGCCACAAGTCTTTAACCTTGACATTCATCTGCGGCAGGTAAGCCATCATGTTACGGTCAAAATCCGTGACAGGTGGAATAGCTCGCTGCGGCACATACCTATGCTCAGCCGACAGGGTTTCCAGCGGCTTTTTATCTTCCGGTAAATTGAGGTGAAGCTGCTCCAGGTTCACCGTCAGAGGCTTATAGTCGGGCCAGAAAAGCTCGCCGCTGACTTCGCGGCTGCCGAGTACCGCATGCCACTGCGATGGCTGCTTGCGTACCGCCAAGTCCAGATTGTGCCAGTTGAGCCCAGCCAGCTTAAGCTGCTGGATGCTGGCATTGATCCGCGTAGGTAATGGCAGTTCAATACCGGTTTGTGCTGCCGGTCTGTTCCGCTGCTTGTCAATGATCTCTTGTACCAGGCTGTCCCATGCGTCGGCATCAATGCTATTGGCCTGAATACGAATCCCGTGGCCTTTTGCCGGCAGTTTGCGTCGTTCGGCCAGGCCGACTGTCAGTTCGCTGCGTACAATCCGCGGTTGTGACTGCAAGGCAATCTCAGCCCGGTACTGAGCATCCGGCACCGTGAGGCTGGCTTCCAGCCGGGAAGTATTGCCGGAAGCCGTCAGCACCGCACTGGTGGGACTTTGTGGTGTAAAAACCAACGGATAAGGCAGCTCACTGCGGATAGCAGCTAACGGCGCTTGAATAAAGACCTGATATTTCAGTCCGGTATCATGCATTACCACCCCGACATTACCCTGCCACTTGGCACTGCCGTGCAGTCTGGCCAGCAGCGGATCCTGCAAGCGCTGCTGCAGCGAGGCAACCTGCCAGAACCCGGCCAGATCCACATTGACCCGGTAACCGGCTTCGCCGTTCTCGCCGTCAAAGCTGACGGTCAGGGGCTGGCCGAGCCAGTAGCCGGTTACGCCGTCCGCCGTTATCTGGTCATTATCAAAATGAATGGTGCCTTTTACCTGGGTAAGAGGCAGCAACAGGCTTTCGATAGTCACCCGGTTACTGTCAAGACTGGCCTCTCCCTGCGCTTTCACCTCGCCGCCACTAAAGGGAATGTCCAACTGCAGCTTCGCGGCCACAGGTCCGTCAACATTCACCGCCGACAGCGCCGCCCCGACCGAGTCCACCAGTGGCGTTGCCATCATATAGTCGCGGACCTGCTCGCCTTCTGCACTGACATCAATGGCCAGTTTCAGGTGGCCATCCGGGTGCAGCCAGGCATCGCCGACGACCCGATCAGCCACAGCGTCTTTGGTCTTGGCATGGCTGGCATTGATCAGCATGCGATCATTGCGAAAACCCAGGTTCAAATCAATCTCGGTCAGCTCAGGCCAGGCGGTATCGAAACTGAAACGTCCATGCTTCAGCGGTACGCTGATTTCAAAATTTCCGTCATGGCTGGCATAAGGAAATGCAGGCAGATCGCCAAACCACAGTAACTGAGCATGATCAGACTGCCCGCCACGAATGGCGGAGGAAAGATAATCCGTCAGCTCCTGCCCCAGCGCCGGGCGAGGCAAATAACGCCAGGCTGCGCCAGCATCTTTGACTTTGGTTTCGCCGTAAAAAGACAGCCAGGAAGGAGCCGCTTTCGGAAAATCAAGCCGGAACTGTCCGTTCGCACTCAGGTGCGGTGTGATTAGCGACAGCTCATCGCTCCACACACGCCATCCCTGGCGGTCCAATTTCCAGTAGCCACGGACATCGGCCTGCTCAATCTCCATCGGTGCCTGGAAGACCTTGTCATAGTCCAGGGTTTGCTTGCCGACATTGAGCGTTATCTCACCCTGCTGCCCGTCACCGGCAATATTGGCATGCAAAGATGCAAAGGCTGGCAGATACATCCACTGCCTGTTCGAGACCCCATCCAGTTCAAATGAAAAACGAGGGAGCGCCAGTCCCTGACCGGCCAAACGGAGATCGCGTACCAAACCGGCTGGCTGAAGTGATTCAATGGCTTGTCGGCCTGTGTTGTCTTCCGGCAGCAAACTGGCTAACGGTGCCAGTCTGGCCAGATCAACACTGCTGACAGCCAGCTGCCAATGACCCTGGGACACAGTGTCTTGCGGTGATACCGGCTCAGGCACAGCCTGATCCTTTTGCTGCGGTGCCTGCCAGTTAGCGGAGAAATCAAGACGCGGCCAGGCTTTCTGATCTGTCGCCAGTACCAGTTTATGGCTATCCAGTCGCCATCCGCTGCTGGCTTCTCGCTGCTCAGGGATCAGGGACAGCATGCCACGCAGCAATGCCAGCTCGTGTTTGCGCCCGTTTTCCTGCCAGCGTACATAGGAGTCCAGAAAACGGACTTTACTGTTACTGAGCTGACCATTGTCGAGAGTCAGCCAAGCTTCCGCATTCAGCTGGCTGTCGGTGATTTTTTCCCCGCCCAGCACAGACTGGTTGAGCCAGGGGGTCATTGACAGGTTTTTCGCCCGCGCATAAATAGTGCCGGATAAATGCGGCAATCCGCGAGTGGCAGACAGATTCGCCATCACATTGAGCTGATTGAGATCGGTACCGGGAATACTGACAATACCTTCCGCCAGGTGCATGTCACCCTGGCGATCCCATTTCAGTTCTGTCACCGCCACCGGCTGACGATGACCCGCAGGCGAGCTCACTACTAGGGTCGCATCATGAAGGGAGAATGTTCCCAGCTGAACAAACAACAGCTGTTCCAGTCGGTTAACATCCAGGGGGTTATCTGCCTCAGCAGGACGGTTACTGGCCGGAAACTGGGTGAGATCCAGCGTGAGTCCGGTCAGTCTGATATCACGAAAAACCGGCTTGAGGTTAAGTACAGAACGCCACAAATCAACGTCAAAGTCGATCTCGCCGACCTGCACCATATCCTTACTGCTCTGACCGATACTGACACCGTGCAGCGCCATAACCGGGCCAAGATTATGCCAGCGCCCCTCAACCAGCTCGACGCTGATCTGCATATTGGCTTGCGCCGAGAGCCATTGCGTAATCGAAGCGCGGTAATCATTCAATTGCGGCAGCAGTAAGCGCAACGAGGTAATTAACACTGCGCCGATGACCAGCAGAGTGAGCAACGTCCATTTCAGAACGCGGGTCAGATTTATCAGCACAGATAACACGCCATTGCCTCAGGGTTTACATCATTACGACGTCAAACTGTTCTTGGTTATACAAAGGTTCGATTTTGACTTCAACCTGCTTACCGATGAAGACTTCCAGTTCAGCCAGCGCGTGGTATTCCTCGCCGGCCAGTGTCTCGGCCACCGCAGGGGAAACATAAGCGACAAAGCGATCGGCATCATAAGCCCGGTTGACACGGGTAATCTCACGCAGAATTTCATAGCAGACACTGTCGACCGTTTTCACCGTCCCACGCCCTTCACAGGTTGGACAAGTCCCGCACAGTACATGTTCAATACTTTCACGGGTCCGTTTACGGGTCATTTCCACCAGCCCAAGCTGGGTAAAGCCGTTGATATTGGTTTTCACCCTGTCGTAAGACAACGCCTGCTCCAGTGCCGTCAGCACCCGGCGTCTGTGCTCTTCAGAGGCCATATCGATAAAATCAATAATGATAATCCCGCCAAGGTTGCGCAGGCGTAACTGGCGGGCAATCGCTTTGGTGGCTTCAATATTGGTATTGAAGATGGTCTCTTCCAGATTACGGCGGCCAACAAAAGCACCGGTATTGATATCGACCGTTGTCATGGCTTCAGTCTGATCGATAATCAGATAACCGCCGGATTTCAGCTCCACTTTGCGATCCAGCGAACGCTGAATTTCATTTTCCGTATCGTACAGATCGAAAATCGGCTGATCGCCTGTGTAGCGAACCAGCTTATTGCTCAGTTCTGGCACGAACTCGTCGGTAAATTCTTTTAAATTCTCGAAAGCTAGGCGGGAATCGACGTAAATAGAATCCAATTCAGTGCCGACGAAATCGCGCAGAATACGCTGCGCCAGACCAAGCTCTCCGTACAGCATCGACTTACTCTTGTATTTTCCACGACGTTCCAGCACTTTTCGCCATAAATGCTTTAGAAATGCAGCATCCTGCGCTACTTCGGCCGATGACGCCCCTTCCGCAGCGGTGCGGATAATAAATCCGCCCAATTCATCACAATGCTTGGTTACCAGGTTTTTCAGGCGTTCACGCTCGCGTTCACTTTCAATCCGCTGCGATACGCCAACATGGCTGGCACCGGGCATGAAAACCAGGTAGCGGGATGGCAGGGTAACATCCGTCGTCAGGCGGGCGCCTTTGGTTCCCAGCGGATCTTTCACCACCTGCACCACCAGATCCTGCCCCTGGCGCACCAGTTCTGAAATATCCCTTACCTGAAACTGCTGTTTCTCATTTTCGGCCACGCACTCGGTATGGGGAACAATATCGGAGGCATGAAGAAAGGCCGCTTTATCCAGCCCGATATCCACAAAAGCTGCCTGCATGCCAGGCAGTACACGGCTCACTTTCCCTTTATAAATATTGCCAACAATGCCACGCTTGGATTCACGCTCAATATGGATTTCCTGGAGGTTGCCCCCTTCAATCATCGCCACGCGGGTTTCACTGGGTGTCACATTGATAAGCAGCTCGGTACTCATGGATGCCTCTGTTAATTTAATTGGCTATAAATTCTCGGATCAGCGCATCGGTTTCCAGCAGCGGCAAGCCGACAACTGCATGGTAACTCCCTTCGATACGGGCAATGAATTTCCCGCCAATCCCCTGAATGGCATAACTGCCGGCTTTGTCTTTGGGTTCACCGCTTTGCCAGTAGTCCTGAATATCCTGGCTGGTCAGAGACCGGAACCAGACATCCGTTACAACCAGCTCTGTCCGCTGACGCGCTTGCGTGGCAACAGTGACAGCCGTCATGACCTGATGGCTTCGTCCGGATAATAACATGAGCATCTCACGGCTGTGCGCGAAATCCCTCGGCTTTTCAAGAATCTGTCCGTCTACTACCACTATAGTGTCTGAACCGAGTACCGGCGTCTGTCCGTCAGTTACCCTCACCCCTGCCATGGCTTTGTCCAGCGACAGACGCTGAACATAGGCTTCCGGGGTTTCTCCTGCCTGATGCCGTTCTTCGACGTCGAGCGACAGGATATCGAAAGTGTAACCGAGTTGAGAGAGCAGTTCTTTACGACGGGGTGAACCGGATGCCAGATACAGTGTTGTCATCTTGATCTTACCTAGAAAGACGATAGCACTGGGGGCTTGTCATGCGAGCCGTATCACACAGTGCTATCGAAGGGGACTGATGTCCCCTAACGTATTGAGAACTTACGGCGAATGCGCCGCAAAAACAGGAACAACCAAGGCCAGAGGAGGAAGTTGAGTAATACGGCCCACAACCGGGTGGGATCAAATTCAATCTCGACCACCAGGTATTCTGCCCAGAACTCCACCAGCTTGCCGGCCAGCGACAGCAAGGCGACTATCATGGCCTGCTGCCATAACGATAAATTGCGCATCACCTGAAAGTTCAGGGCCACTATGTAGCACAGCACTGACATGGTCAGACCGCGAATACCCAAAGTAGAACCCAGTAACAGATCCCAGATCAGTCCCAGTACCAATGCCGTGCCGACATTCACCCGGTGTGGCAACGCCAGCACCCAGTAAAACGCCACTAACATAACCCAGGACGGACGGAAAGCTTCCAGCTGTCCGGGCCAGGGAGCGGCCTGCAGCATCAGTGCAACCACAAACGACAACCAGATCAGCACAATGCCATTGGCTCGACTATCAACCATTGACCGGATCTCCTGTGGTGACGGTATGCCTTTCTCTGTCTGTCGGCCAGACCAGCAGTAAATAGCGCAAGCGGTCAAACTGCACCGTTGGCAAGGCTTTGATTTGCGCAAACGGGCGCTTATTATCGAACGAAAACTCTGTCACCCTGCCGACCGGGTATCCTTCCGGATAGCGGCCACCCAGACCGGATGTCACCAGTAAATCGCCCACTTTGATATCGGTACTGCTGGGGACGTGTTCGAGCTGAATCTGATCCTGCTCGCCACTGCCTGAGGCAATTACCCGGATATCGTTACGCACCACTTGCACCGGAATCGCATGGGTGGGATCAATCAGCAGCAGCACCCGGCTGTTGTGTGCACCGACATAGGAGATCTGACCGACGATACCTTTGTCATTGATCACCGGCTGACCTTCATACACACCGTCTACCCGGCCTTTATCTATCATGACCTGATGACTGTATGGGTCGGAGTCGACAGCCATCACTTCAGCCACCATTTTACGTTCGTCACGCACAAAAGGTGAGCCCAGCAGCTCACGAAGGCGCTGGTTCTCCTGCTGCAACTGGTCAAGTAGCAGCACATCGCTTTGCAGTACCAGAAGGTCGCGCTTAAGCGCTTTGTTTTCTGCCAGTAATCGCTGATGAGAACTCAGCTGACTGAAAAGACCATCCAGAATTTCACGCGGAAGGTTCGCTGCGTATTGCAAAGGGGCAACCGCAGAGTTAAGGACATACCGGACCTGGGCGAAAGCATCAAGACGGCTGTCGGCCAGCATAAGGCCGGCCGACAGTAACATGGCAAGAAACAGGCGCAATTGCAGAGAAGGGCCTCTGCCAAAGATAGGTTTCATGTAACACTATGACCTGTTTGGATGTTTGCCGGGGTAGACATTACTCTTCGCTGAATAAATCGCCACCGTGCATGTCGATCATTTCCAGCGCTTTACCGCCACCGCGAGCCACACAGGTCAGCGGATCTTCAGCAACAACCACAGGGATACCGGTTTCTTCGGTCAGTAAACGGTCCAGATCACGCAGCAATGCACCACCACCTGTCAGTACCATACCGCGCTCTGAGATATCCGAAGCCAGTTCCGGCGGACACTGTTCCAGCGCCACCATCACAGCAGACACAATACCTGTCAGCGGCTCTTGCAGGGCTTCAAGAATCTCATTGGAATTCAGAGTAAAGCTGCGTGGCACACCTTCAGCCAGGTTACGGCCGCGCACTTCGATTTCACGCACTTCATCACCCGGATAAGCAGAACCTATCTCGTGTTTGATGCGCTCAGCGGTTGCTTCACCAATCAGGCTGCCGTAGTTACGACGGACATAATTGATGATCGCTTCATCGAAACGGTCACCACCGATACGCACGGAAGAGGAATACACCACACCATTCAGAGAGATAACGGCAACTTCAGTTGTACCACCACCAATATCGATCACCATGGAGCCTGTCGCTTCAGATACCGGCAGACCGGCACCAATAGCCGCCGCCATAGGTTCATCAATCAGGTACACTTCACGGGCACCGGCACCTTGTGCCGATTCACGGATAGCACGACGCTCAACCTGAGTAGAACCACAAGGCACAGCTACCAGCACACGTGGGCTTGGACGCAGTACACTGTTATCGTGCACTTGCTTGATAAAATGCTGCAGCATTTTCTCTGTGACATAAAAATCTGCAATCACACCGTCTTTCATCGGGCGGATAGCAGCGATATTACCAGGCGTACGCCCCAGCATTTGTTTTGCTTCGTGGCCAACGGCCGCGACACTTTTAGTGGCACCCGCACGATCCTGGCGAATGGCGACCACTGAAGGTTCATCAAGTACGATACCCTGCCCTTTGACATAAATCAGGGTATTGGCAGTACCCAGGTCAATGGACAGGTCATTGGAAAACATGCCACGAAGTTTTTTAAACATAGTTTTCGGCTAATCCTGCAAGCTCAAATTTCGTAAAAATTGCGCCTAAATGTATCAAGTGGCAGGTAGCGAGACAAGATAAGCTTTGTCAAACCTGCCACAGATCCTCATTTTTAGGGATTGTTACGCTTTCGTGTGTGCTTTTGCTTCGAATTGTGGGCTGCCCGCTCATTAGCATGCCCCTGAGACATACCAGACAAATATAAAGCAAGTGGAATATAAAGCCATGCTTTATCCATTCAGACTGACTTTATCAAAATCATTCCGATTCAGCATAGCAACGCCAGCTGTTGACGCACTGGTCTCGACGAACTGACACCGGCTAATTGGTATGGATGAACTGGTTCATATTCCTTTCACCCCGGTAAATCACCCGGTCATTGCCACGGTAAACACCAAAAGTCACCACGGCTGAGGGGTTTTCATCACCCTGCCCCCGCCAGTTGTACAGCAACCAGGGCTGGGATTCGCTGCCGGCATGGGTGCCGGATCCTGAGTCAGTGACAGGATTCTCGCCTGTGATGGCAGCAGGCATGTCGGCTATCAGTTTTTGCCAGAAGCGCACCTGCTCGCCAGATTCGCCCTCAGTGGCATAAAGATCGCCCGACGCTGAACGGCCTTCTTGCACCTGTATATCACCAACGGATGCGGTGATTGCATTCGTGGTCGGGTGAGTGATGCCCTGTCTGAAATACAGCTGGCCATTGAATACCGAGTCGTTATCGTCGCCATTGGTGACGAACTGGCCTGCATTCCAGTACTCCAACAGCACAGGAATATTGATTTTTTCACCTTCCCGGCCCACCGCACCTTCCAACCGCATCCGGCCGTAGCGGGCATGAATATCACCAACCAGCGCGGCGGCGGTTTCCGGCGTGGCGCCGTCCAACTCATAGACACTCAAGGGTTTATCTGAAAAGTCGCTGCAACCCCGGGTAGCGCAATCATTCCGAGATTCTACAACCAGACCAAAATCGACCGGGTACGGCCCGTCCGGTTCGGTCACATTTGGGTTTGTGCTGCTCACCACCCGTAGCAATGCCAGCGTATCGGTCGTGATCGTTTGGAGAGCTTTGTCCCATTGCTGATAGCTCAGACGCTCAGACAACCGGCTGGTCAAGTTATTGGCATCACTCCCTGTCGCCCCCGCATTCACGGCGCGTAACTGCAGCGATTCTCTATAATCGTCGGCAAAATAGCCGTAGTTTTGGGTTGGCTGGTTCTGCGTATTTTGCGCCTCAACAGTCGCTGACAAAGAAAACGGCTGATTCATATAGGTGAAACTACCGTAGGCGTCGCTGACCACACTCTCCTTGATGACGAAATGTGCTGGGTAGAAGCGTCCCAGTTGTCCGACACCCTGCTCCACTGTCATGCCAAGATAGTCGGCATCGGCCTGCAGCCACAGACTGCCGACTTCACTCCAGCTCAGATCGTCTATGGTCCAGCCTGATGTCGCTTCAGAGCCTGTAAATTCGTGATACAGCGTGCCCCCCAGACTCCCAGCAACCACACCATCGCCCGTTGGCGAAGCCGGTTTACCGGGAATAGACAACTGAATCGGCGCTGTCACCAGCCCAGAGACGGAATAGTAATTTGGGGTGGTGAGTTGATTGCACCAGGCTGAGGTGGTGGTTTGGATATCATTGATATCGTCACCGCTTTGATCCGGCATCACTGCATCTTCCGTCCAGATCACAGGTTTAAAGGTGACTGAAAACGACTCACCCGCTGCCGCAAAGCCCGGTCCGCCGCTGGCAGTGCCGGAGAAATCTGTCTTTCCATTGTCAGCGGTCACATCGCAGAGCGCGAACGTATAAGGTCGGGACCAGACGGTTTGCGTACCTTCTAATCGGGTCCAATCGCCTAAATCCATACCGTCCAGCGACGAGCCATTACCACTGATACTGCATCCACCGGCTTTAGTGCAATTTGGATCGACAAGACTAAGTTGCGTCTGACCCGCATCCAAATAACGCAACTCTGATTCAACACTGCCCTCCTGAAAGTTCAATGCAACGCTGGTGGACTGCCAGTTACCATTTTTATCGCGTAACTCGACAGAGTTGCCACCTGAATCTGGCAAGGTATAGCGAGTACTCAACTGTAGTGTCCGGATACCGCTGTAGTCTCGGGCTTCTGCCGGTGTTGCAGCACTGGTATCGCAACTCCTGGCAGAGACAGTAATTTGTTCAGGTTTTCCGGCAACGACTTTCAATGCCTGCTCCTGAATCTGCAGTTTAAACGGGACAAAACTGTACTGGCCTTCTGCGCTTGGGTTGCCGTCTGAGACTAGCTGTCCGGTAACAAAGATTGTTTCAATCACTTCACTTTTCAGCCACAATTGCGTTTTCCCGTTAAAAACAGAAAAACGCTGGCTTTGCTTGGCATCTGTACCTGTTCCACCGTCCGGCTGCTCATACCAGAACGCCTGTCCGCTGCCAGTCAGATTCGTCGTGACATCTATCTCACCATTAAATTGGGACGCCAGCGCACCACTACTATCCAACACTTGGAATTCTACGGGTTGACGTTCGCACAGCAAGCTCAAGGCTCGCTCTGGGCTGACAACAAGTTGATAATTATTATCCGGCGGATTGAAACATTGGCTGTTACCGACTATTTGCGCGGTGTTGCTCATTTGTAACTGACAGGCTGTAACCGCACCTCTTAATCCAGTATTGTTAGATAAAGCAACAGGGCCCTGGGAGTAAATACGGCCGTTAAACAAGCCTGATGAGTTGATATCGACTGAGAAATTCGTATTTACTGCAGGTGGCCCACTAGGATAAAAGCCCGGACGAGGACATTCATCACCTTTATTGTAAGCATAGATAGTTAAATTATCTGATGGGCTTGTTGTATTAACCAAGCCAGCAACCGTCATTTTATCCCAAACGTGAAGCACAACGTCTCCTTCGACTGTCATCGTGCCTCGAATATCGGCCCTGTCTAACCAGTATTCCCCTGTTGGGAAAATTAGGTTCCCTGAAGGCTCTATCGTGAGTCCCGAATATGGCGCACCGAACGACGAGATGAAATAACTTCCCGGTAAAGCCGTTTCATTATCTGTCACAACTTTATCTTTAATTTCAGTACTGTCCGAAACATCCCAAAGCAAATCTCGCTTATTCGCCATGCCGCCATTTAGGGAGCAAGTAACGCCATCGCATAACGCTTTCACATTGTCCTCTGGAGTGTATGCGTCAGGATACCCCATATCGACAATAGCATTACTAAACCCAACGCTATGCGCTGAGGTATTTGATATTTTGGTGCCTACATCAGATGTAAATAAGTTATTTTCATTTCCAATCCAGGTTTGTACCGGGCCGGGAAATAATTCGCAAACATCAGGATTAACTGGTGGTGGCGAGGGCGGCGGTTCTCCTTTTGCACACTCCATAGTTGAAACTTCGCCATTCCCAACAACACGAAAATCAGCAGACTTTATTTCCGAAAGGTCGATCACTTTTTCACTGACAAGCTGCCATGTACCGGAAACCGTCGTCTTATTAAGATACTGCAGCGTTCCTTGCTTCCCTTTATCTGAGCTGTATAACAACCGAACATAATAGCGTCCACCAGCTAAAAAGTTCTTCTCGACAATTGTGTTGGCTTCACTCGCATTTCGATTATCTGTCCAAATGACTTGAGTTCTTGTTCCGGAATTAGCCTGAGATGCAATGACCTGCTCATCTAAATTCGCGCTCGGTATTTCAAAATCAATATAAAAGTCTTTATTACTATTCAGCTTATTACTGCACTCTGCTGCCACAGCCTGTCCTGAAAGAAATAAATACAGCAGGAAGCAAAGACACCCGAAAGCCTGTAATCGTTTACTCATTATCCAAATCCTTTGCCCAAAGCTCCTGAATCCGGGTAACAGCATGAGGGCCGCTGCCGCACTGTGAAGTGCTGATTAAAAAGTAAGTGTTTACTGACCCGGTATTTGAAGATTGGCAGGTCGTCGTTGCGCGGCAGCCCGTTACCCCGGCTGGTGCGAAAGTGTAAGCAGTGCCGGTGTCAGGATGGTGACGCAGACAGATATCGACCGCGGGTTCACTCACTGTGCCGGCCAGCGGAAAAAGCTGCCTCATCATGTCTTCATTGGTGGAATGGGCGGTAAACCAGGCGCGGGTCGACAGTACTTCGCGGGTGGTAATGTCCTGACCAGAACCCGCCACCCGCAACATGGCGGCTGCCATGGCGGCCATGACGACAATCACGAAAATGGCGACGATCAGCGCGCTGCCCTGTTGCTGTTGCTTTGAATGCCGTCGGCTATAAGACATTGATCACCTGCACGCTCTGGCTGTAGTCCGACGATTCTTGGCTGACAGGATCGCGAAATGTCAGCGCAAGATGAATCAGACCATTGCTGTTCAGGCCGGCCCCTGACACAGCGACATTGAAATGGCTGAGCGTATTGGTCAGCGTATAGCCGGTACCATTCTTTACTCGCCGTACCAGGCTATCGCCAACCTGACAAAAAGCCACTTGGTCGGAAAACAGATACAAGCGCTGACCCGGCGAACGATCGCCCAGCCACCGGGACAATTTCAGACTGACCGTAGGATCTGCCGCAGTCGGGGTTTTCGTCAGCTCAAAAAACTCCATACTTGCGTCTTCATCGGCTTGATAATCACTGGCACTGACAAATCCCACAGCCGCGCGCTTATCTTTGATACCCGTGTTCCATAAGGCAATGTGCTGTGAGTCAGGCGGTACAAGTCCGCTAAGTTCTGTTTCTGATTCCTGAGGTTCAAGTCGGCTATAATAGGTCGCCGTTAAATACACAGGATAAAACGACAGACACCCGCTGCTGAAACTGACGCTGTTTGGCGCAGCATGGCGAATTTCCCGGGTAAGACGCTCGATAACAAAACGCGCCTCCGACTGTAAGCGCTCTCTATCTATGGTGTCGGAGTAGCCCCCGGCGCCCAGCTGCAGGTAAGCGCCGATGCCCAGCGAAATAAATGCCAGAATCACCAGCGCCATGATCATTTCTATCAGAGTGAATCCCCGGGACGGCCGCATCAGTAGTTACTCCTGAACGCAGTGAACAGGTATTCACCGTAGCGGCTGGTCCTGACCAGAACATCAATGCGCTTCTGGGTGCTGACAGCCGTTGCGGCACCATTGAAAGCGTTGTTTTCATAGCGCACACTGATCTCAAGATAAATATTGCGGTAATCACTTTGCTCGGCGGCAGACACTGTAACGAGATCCTGCAATGCCCCGCGACGGGGCAGACTGCTGCCGTTGCACTGTGCCACACTGCCCCAGCAGCCGATAAAGTCATCCACGTCATCGGCAGCGCCGACATTCAGTAAGCCGCTGTTAACTTCACCGGCATCTGCGCCCAGATTGTCCGGCGCGCTGCACACATACACCTCTTCTCCGCAACGGATCACGCTGTCGTTAAAGGGATCCGAGGCTTCATCGAATTTACGCGATAACACCTCATTCAGCACGCCCTGGCCGATGGCGGCGGCTCTGGCCTGATAATGCGGTACGGCGGACTGTTCGGCCTGAGGAAATAAAAAGCTGGTCAGTGTGACCATGGCGATTGCCATAATGACAATGGCGATAATGCCTTCAATCAGGGTAAAACCCTGCTGATGGCGGTAGGTTTTCTGGCGGCAATTTGTCGAACGCCAGGGGTTACGGGCAGGCATGGATATAACCCTCCCGGTTAATACAGATTGAGGTGCTCTGAGCGTTACGCGAGACAAAGGTTATCTGGCACTCTGTGGTACAAAGCGGTGTCTTGCTCCCGCTGCCATCCTGCTGATAAGGTCGTCCCAGTAAATCGAACCGCACTTCGCCTAACAAATCGCCAGTTACAGTAATATCGTCGGCTGATGCCGTGATTGCGCGGCCAGATAACGTGATATCAGCGCAGGCAGGCGGGCCAAAATGATCCGATGCCACCTGTAAAGACAGGCAGGGATTCAGATCGCCCAGCTCATTGATATTGCTCATCGCTCGCAGCTGAATCTGACGGGCCAGACTGATGGCCTGATCGCGGGCCAGGTAAGCATCAAAACTACTGCGGCCAATCAAACGTGACGCGGCCGTCACACTGAGGATTCCCAGCAGTATGATCACCAAAATCAGTTCAATTAACGTAAAGCCGCGTTGTCGGCCAGCGCTCAAATGGCGAGCCATGCATTCACCCAAAACGCCCTGTCAAAGAGAGAAAAGGGGCAGGAGTCCGCCCCAATTTACACACAATCAATAGGTAAATAATCGACCTACTCTCTCAGTGTTTACTGTGTACAGCCATCACCTAGCACCACTTCAGCTGTCGCTGGTGTGTCAGCATCTGCTGCTTGGGTATATAGTACGTAACAACCTTCTGTAGTACGGTCTGCAAACGTATAGATAATCTGAGTATCCGTCAAAGTATCTTCCGGTACATCGCTGGTATCTGCCGAAGTAATTGCTAGCCAATCACCATTTTCAAACGCGGCACCAATGCCATCATCCGCTGCTGTCGGATAGCCGAAAATGGCCTGAACACCATCGACATCTACTGCTTCATCACTAGTTTCATTACCACGCACTGCAGCCTTGCCGTAAACAATGCCTGAAGCGCCCACAATTGCGCCTCGCAGCCCCTGCAGCGCAGAGTTACGTGCATCATCCTGCAGGTTCAAAAAACGCGGCGCAGCAGTCACGGCCAGAATGCCGAGAATCACGATTACCACTACCAATTCAATCAGGGTAAAACCACCTTGACGTTTCATAGCTAACTCCTAAATATTGCGATCAATTTTAATATCAACCCGACCCAAAGCCGGTATATAAGTAAAATAATGGCCGGCTGTTATTGCTTTCTTACCGGTCCAAAAATCACTGGCCGAAGCCAGCTGGTAATAACGACAAAACCGGTTACCACTGATTGCACCGACTTCGACGAAATACTGATATTGCCCAGAGCCCGCCTCACTCGCATCAGTGGTTGACGGCGGTGGGTTTTGTAACAGGTTGTCCATTAATGTCAGGCAATCCTGCTCCGACAATTGTCCCAGTTGCGAACTTCCCTGCCCCTGCAGCGCGAAAGGATATCCCTCTCTGCCACCTGTTTTTGCTGCGGTCAGGTTAAACAGAGTGCCGTCGTAATTGACCCAGTTCCGGCTCTGGGTGCCAGGCTTGCCATCGGCTTCCCATTGCGCACGGGCAGACAGGACTGCGGTCGAAAAGCTCCCCGCCATGCCCTGAAGGGCGGCCACTTTGGCCTCTTCGGCAATATCGATATAACGGGGAACCATCACAACAGCCAGAATACTGACCACCACCACCACAATGACCAGTTCGATCAGCGATAAGCCGGTTTGCCTGTTCGGATACTGAGTCATAATCTGCCAAAAACATGACGAACGGGCGTCAAAATGATGTAAGTAGTCATTCTCGCATTATCGTAAAAAAATACCAGTGGAAATAATCGGGTTATTGCACATTTTCCTAATATTAACTGCGGTTTAGGCTTATCCTACAAAGCAATTAAGTGACAAAAATATCACTAACAAAACTTTATTCTCGCACTGAGTGCTAATATCATCAGCCTGCATTAAGCCCCGCGCGCGACATCAAGTAAATTCCACATCGGCAGGAATATCCCCAGCGCCAGAATCAGCACCATGCCAGCAACAACCGCCAATAAAAACGGCTCGATTCTGGCAGTCAGTGTTTTCAGATCGTAATCCACTTCGCGGTCATAAAAATCCGAGACTTCGTGTAACAGTTCATCGACCTGACCGGTTTCTTCACCGACCGCAATCATCTGCAGCACCAATGGGGTAAAAATGCCGCTTTGTCTGGCTGTTTGCGTAATACTGCTGCCGCCTTCAATGCCGTTTTTCATGTCGATCAGACGATTTTCCAGAAAACGGTTTTCAAGCGCTTCGGCCGATAACTGGATCGCCTGGTTCAGGGGCACACCGGCGCGAATCATCAGCGCAAAAGTCCGGGCAAAGCGCGACAGCTGGGCCCGATTGATGATATCGCCCACGACCGGCACTTTCAGCCGCCAGTAGTCCCATTTTTCCTGCCCTTCAGGAGTGCGCTGCCAGGCTTTCAGGCCGATCCAGGTTACGACTGAGCCGCCGAGTAACAAAGGCCAGTAGCTCAGCATAAAATCAGAGGTGCCGATTAAGATACGGGTAGGCAAAGGCAGTTCGACGCCAAACCGGCTGAACATGGAGGCAAATTGCGGAATCACTTTGGTATTGAGCACTATCATTGCCAGTAAAATCGCACTGAGCACAAAAGACGGGTAACGCATAGCCGATTTTATCCGGCGCCGGGTTTCCAATTCCTGCTCGTAATACTGCGCCAGTTGCAGCAGGGCATCTTCCAGACGACCGGTATTCTCCCCCACATGGATCATCGACACGAACAGCTCGGAAAACACCCTGGGATGCATTTTCATTGCCTGCGACAGTGCACGGCCGTTGGTCAGCTCTACCGTCACGGCATCAATCGTCGATTGCAGCAACGGGTGACTGGTACTCTGCTCCAGCCCTTTCATGGCCCGCAACAGCGGCACACCGGCTTTGGTCAGGCTGTACAACTGGCGACACAGAATCACCATAGATTCCAGCGGCACATTGCGCTGCAACAGGCCGCTGAGAGTCAACGGACTGTCGCTTCGGCCACGGCGGATATCCACAGGAATAATTCCCTGGCGCATCAGCTGATCAGCGGCTGCCTCCGCTGTTGGCGCGTCGAGCTTGCCTTTCTTCAGTTGTCCCTGACTGCCCCGTCCCCGGTAATCAAATGTCGGCATCAGCGGGATTCCGTGGACGCCGGTACGGCGTTAAATTCCGGCATCAGGTAATCTCCTTCGCTCAGTTGCAGCACTTCTTCCAGGCTGGTGCGCCCGGCCAGAGCCAGCGCCATAGCGGACTCAATCAGCGGCTGGTAGCCCTCGGAAGCGCGTGCCAGCTGTGCAAACCCCATTGCATCATTGGCGCGCAGTGCATCCATCATTGCCGGGGTCATTTCCAGTAATTCAAACACACCAATCCGGCCTTTATAGCCGGTCAGGTTACAGCTCTGACAGCCCCTGCCCTGCCTGAATGTCTGGTCGGCCGAGGACGGAAAACAGGCCTTCAGCCACTGCAGTTCTGCAGCATCCGGCGTCACCTCATGGCTGCAGTCCTGACAGATCCGGCGTACCAGGCGCTGAGCCAGTACAGCCCGGACCGCACTGGCTACCAGATAGCCGGGCGCTGCCATGTCCATCATCCTCAGGGCGCTGTCTACCGCATCATTGGTATGCAGTGTCGACAGCACCAGATGGCCGGTGAGCGCAGAACGCAGACCAATTTCCACGGTTTCCTGATCCCGCATTTCCCCGACCAGAATAATATCCGGATCCTGACGCAGAAAAGTCCGCAGTATGCCGGAAAACGTCAGGCCAATTTTGGTATTCACCTGCACCTGATTCACCCGCGGCAGCCGGTATTCCACCGGATCTTCGGCGGTGATCAGCTTTTTGCCGGGTTTGTTCAGCTCGCTCAGTGCGCCATAAAGGGTGGTCGTTTTACCCGAGCCGGTCGGCCCGGTGACCAAAATCATGCCGTGAGGGCGTTTTAGCTGACGGCGGAAGCGGGCAAGAATATCGGCCGGCATGCCAATCTCATCCAGACTCAAAATACCGGCAGACTGATCCAGCAGACGCATGACGACAGATTCACCGTACTGAACCGGCATGGTAGAGACACGCACATCCACAGAGTGGCCGCGCACCGTCACATTAAAGCGGCCATCCTGCGGCAAACGCTTTTCAGAAATATCCAGTCCGCTCATCAATTTAAGGCGAAGCACCAAAGCCGAAGCGATGGCCGATTCATTCAGCAGGGTTTCATGGAGTACACCATCAATACGCTGACGAATACGCAGTACGCTGGCATCCGGTTCGATATGTATATCCGAGGCACCCACCTGAATAGCATCTTCGAACAGGGAATTGATCAGCTTGACGACTGTCACTTCCTCGTTGTCGTAATTATCGACACTGAAGCTGAAATCGCTGTTCGCCTGATGCTCGGCATGCAGCTGCTCGGCAAAAGAGGCAATTTCCTTGGTACGGCGATAATAGCGGTCAAACGAGGCTATCAGCTGGTGTTCCGGGGCAATCACCAGTTCCACCCTGAACTGATGCAACTGGTTCAGCACCGCTTCCTGGGCCGCCAGATCGGCCGGATCGCTCATGGCCACACGTACTGTGTCACCCCGGTGGCTGATCACCAGCGCTCTCAGACGACGGGCATGGACTTCCGGCAACAGGCCAACAGCTTCGCTGTCGACCGGCACCCGGTTCAAATCTATCAGTGGGATATCCAGCTGGCGGGACAGGAAGGCCAGCAGTTGCTGCTCGCCCAAAAAGCCCATGCTGATAAGGGTATCACCCAGTTTACGGCCAGTACTGCGTTGCTGATCCAGTGCCAGATCAAGCTGCTCCTGGCGGACTATGCCTTCTTCAACCAGCAGATCGCCCAGACGTTTGCGTAACCTCAGCTGCATCTGTTCAGCCCTCCTGTGTCTTTAGTGCGGCAAGACGCTGGCGAATAAACTGTTGTGACTGACCGGAAACCTGTCCCAGTTTCAGCGCCTGCGTGTAGGCCGCGACCGCCTTGGCGTTATCCTGACTGCGGTCAAGGGCAATCCCCAGCCCCAGCCACCAGCGGCCGTCGAAAGGTTCGGTATCCACCAGTTGCTGATAGCTGCTCAGTGCCAGTGGCTGATTATTAAGTTGCTGGGCCAGCGCACCGCGCAAGGCCAGGAACTCACTGGCAGGCTGCGACGGCAGTTCGCTGAGCACATCCAGCGCCACTTCCGGTTGTGACTCCTGGGTCAGCAGCTTGGCCATCGTCAGACGCAAGTCCTGCTGGTTGGGCTGTTTGGCCAGTCCCCGTTGCAGTGTCAGCATCGCACGTCTGACATCTCCGCGACCGTAGTACAGCGCTGACAAACGCTGGCGGGCATCAATCCAGGCGGGCTGATATTCCAATGCCGATTTCAGGTAATTCGTGGCCTTGAGTGTGTCCCCTTCCGCTAAGGCTTTCATGGCCTTATCGTAATCAGTCTGAGCAAGCTGCTCTGGCGACAGGGCAATACTTTCGATAGACAAGCCGGATTCCCCCTCTTGCAATGGTTCAGTCATTGCCGTGGCCGTGCCGGTTGTTTTGCTCTCAGTGTCGCCAGTGATCGCCATAACCGCCGCCGGGGCCGTTTGCGCAGCACGCACAGGGGCGACAGCGCGAGGTACAACCGGTACGGCAGCCGGTTTAACCGCCGGGGCGAGTTCAGGCTGGCTGGCGACCGGCGCAACGGGCACTTTTTTCACAACGGGCAGCACAGTGGCTTTGGCTGGGCTGACCGTTGTGGGTTGGCTGTCAGGCTGCTGGGTAACAGGTGCTGTCTCGCCAGCAGGCCTGGCCTTGGTGTGCAGAAAATTCCCGACCGGATCCGGTCCCTGTTTCAAAACCGCGGAAGGAGATAACTGTTCTGCTTTTACCCGCGTAATCTCAGCCGCTGAACGGCTCTCCTCGCGACTGTGCCCGAACCACCAGCCTGTGGCGCCAGCTGTCCCTGTGATCAGCAATCCGGCGAGCAGCCAGCGTGGCCACAACGCCTTAGGCAAAGGTTTGACCCGGACAGGCTTCAGCTCTGGCGCCTCTTGCGGTGCCTGGTTCTGGCTCAAACTATTGAGCATTTTATTGACTTCACTCATGCTCAGCTCCATCCCCACAACACAGGGTACTGCCAGCGCGGCTGGCGCGCGGTTTGCGTATCTGTGATCGCTGCCTGCACCGCTTTACGGCTGACAATGTCATGACCCGCGCTGCAGGCAACGATCAAGGCTTTATGGCACAACTGGTTCACCAGTCTGGGGATGCCGCCACTGGCGTGCCAGATCTCTTTCTGCCGCGCCAACGGCATTAACCCTGGCTCTCCGCCCGCTTTACTCAGGCGATGCTCGATATAGGACGCAGTCTCCGCCATATCCAACGGCCGCAACACGGCACGAAAGGTAATGCGCTGACGGAACTGGCGCAGCTGCGGGGAAGCCAGTCGCTCATCCAGCTCAGGCTGGCCAAGCAGCACAATATGCAAGAGTTTTTCCTGTTCAGTTTCCAGGTTGCCCAGCAGCCGCAAGGCTTCCAGCGCCTCATCAGGCAGTGCCTGGGCTTCATCTAACAACACCACGACTGTGCGTCCGCCGCGCTTGCGTTCGATCAATGACTGGTGCAGTAATTCAGTCAGTGTCAGGCCGTCACTGTCCGGCTGCAATCCCAGTTCCTTAGCCAGCGCCGCCCGTAGTTCCCGCCCGCTCATGGCCGGCGTCGGCAGATAAGCCAGGTCATACCGGGCAGGCAACTGTCGGACCAGCATCCGGCAAACCAGAGTTTTACCTGTCCCGACTTCCCCCGAAATCTGGATAAATCCTTCCCCCATCGCCAGCGCAGACAGGGTCATTTTGATCGCTTCCAAATGTGACGGCAGTGCATGAAACAGCCCGGTATCCGGCGTTAACCGGAAAGGGAGCTGCTCAAATCCGAAGTGTGACAGATACATGGGTTATCCTTGGTCCGGGAACCATTTCTCAACCAACGCGCGTGAGCGTTCAATTTCCTGCTGCCAGGTCTGATCGCCCACCACTGTGGGTTTAAGCAAAATCACCAGCTCAGTTTTGGTCTGGACTTTATTGATGTTGCGGAACAAGTAGCCAAGGCCGGGAATATCGCCAAGCAAAGGGACTTTTGTCTGCTGATCTTTCAGCGACGATTTCATCAGACCGCCAATCACCACCACATCACCGCTGCTGGCATGAATCACAGAATCAGACTCACGCACTGAGCTTCGTGCCAGCGGCAGGCTGTATGTGCCAAAGGTGTCACCCAGGGCAATTTCCTTCACTTCCTCCGTGACTTCAACCACAGTGGGGTGAACGTGGAGCAGGACGCCGCCGTCATCATCAATCTGGGGTGTCACATCAAGAGAGATGCCCGAGAAGAAAGGTGTCAGCACCACTTCCGGCGAGGCCACGCCGCCATCTGTCACTGCTTCCCCGCCATCCACCTCGGTAACGAAATACTGATCGCCGCCGACTTTGATGACAGCTTTCTGGTTATTGGCAGCAGTCACGCGCGGGCTGGACAGCACATTCAGATCGCCCTGCGTCTGCAGAAAACTCAGTACTGCCGAGAAGTTACCATCTGAAATGGTGATATTGGTTTGTCCGCCCAGCAAATTGGCAATCTCGCTGCCACCGGGCAAATTATCTGGCCCGGTACGGCCGAAAATAATGCCGGTACCACCTATGGTTTTGGTAATGTTGCTCCAGTTAATGCCCTGCTGGTAACTGTCGTTGAGGGTCACTTCCATGATCTTGGCCTCCAGCACCACCTGACGCTGAAGACGCTTTTTCGATACGCCGAGAAATTCACGCACTTCGCGCAATTCATTCGGAAATGCTTTCACTGTCAACAGGCTGGCCTGCGGCGACACCACAATACTGCGCCCTTGCCCCGTACCAATCATGGCCTGAACCGCCTTTTGCAGCTGGCCCCAGAAATCACTGTCGGAACGCGTTTCAATCCGGGTGCCGCCCGTGGAGTAAGATGAGCGGTCACCGTTATTGCTGTCGCGGCGGCGGTTGTCGTCATAGTCATCATTACTGGTATTGCGGCGGTTATCCGACTGATTGTCGATACTGTTATCCGGGCTGCTGATTGAGCCTGTGGTCAAGGATGTCAGAGAGAGGCCACGCCGCTGCAGTTGCAGGTAGTCCACCGGAATCACTTCCGTGCGCAATGTGGCAGGGAACACCTGAATAATGTTGCCCTTGCGCTGGATATCATAACCGTAAATATCCGACGCAACGTTCAGTACTTCATCTAAAGTCACATCCTGCAGGCTCAGCGTAACCCGGCCGCTGACCTCAGGGTGGATCACCATATTAAATGCCGTACCCCGAACCAGGCTGGAGAAAAAGGCGCGGGCGTCCACAGCCCGGGCATTGACACGAAAGCGCCGCTCGTACGCACGGCTGCTGCCATAGCCGGAACGGCTCAGGCTGGGCATCAGATCAGCGCTGACTGCCGATGGCAAGTCAGTCAGAGGCCGGCTCTGAGCCTCATTTTTAGCCTGATTTAAGGCTTCCTGCACCTCAACCGGTTTATTGTGCCCCATATTTGTAGAGCAGGCCGCCAGCAAGGTTGTTGCCATCACAATTAACAATAAGCGCATGTCAGAATTCACTTTTATTATTCATTGATTGTTATTTCTTCGCTATACAAAGCCAGACGCCATTGCCGGCTACCGCGCTGGAGAATAACAGTCTCTCCGTCGACGGCTTTCAGGGTATAACCACTTATCGCCTCACCCGGCAAAACCACCTGGCTATTTAAAATAACGCTGCACTGGTCCTGTTCCGGACAAACGATGCCTTCCAGTGAAGGTAAGCGCTGTGTCGCTGTTTTCTTTACCGATGGCGCCTGCCACCCCAGCGGGGCAGTCGGATCGCTTTCAGCCAGGGTTGCTGTGCTGAACAAGGCAAGTAACAGCAGAGAAATACATTGTCTAACCACCGATAAAGTCCTTACTTTCGCCCAGCGTGTATACATCCAGCTGTATATCGGAGAGCGGGTATTTATCTACCTGGTAATCCAGGCTTCGCCAATAATATTTCACCGGCAGCGCTTCCAGCTGCTGCAAATAATTCACCAAATCAAAGTAACGGCCACGCAGAGTCAGCCGGACAGGGTGAATGTAATAACCGGCATCCTCACCGTTTATCAGCTGAGCTGGCGGCAGAGATTCCAGCGACACCAGCGTCAGACGCTGGGAGCGCTGCAGCACCTGGTCCATCAAAGCCGCCATCTGGACCGGGGTTACCAGACTGGCAACACGTTCTTTGAGCTCTGTGTCCAGCCGGGCGTTACTGTCTTGCAACTGGCGGATTTGTTCATCCAGCACCTTATCGGGATCACTGTTCAGCTGCCGCTGAATCCGAATCAGATCACCGTCGTTTTTGATAATGCTGGCCTGTACCGATTGCTGTTGCCTTACCACCGATGTCAGGGATTGCTGGATGGGTTCCAGTAAAAACTGATAACCGGCCAGAATCAGCATCAACCAGCCCGTTACCGCCACCAGCCACTGCTCGCGCCGGTTAAGCTGCTCAAACCGGGTAACAAGAGATGCCCAGGCGCTCATTGTTTTGCCTCTGTTTTGCGTTGCGCATGCAACATAAAGGTCACTCTGTTTTCTTCATTTCTGCCTAGAGACATGACTTCAAAGCGGCGATCGGCCAACTGGGGAAATTGCGCAAAACTCTGCAGCCAGCCGGGTACTGCATTGGGGTGCCTGGCCACGCCTTCCAGATCCAGTTGCTGGCCCTGTACGTGAATGCGGCTCACTGAGATATCCTGGCTGGCAGCCTGCGCCAGCTGCTGCAACATAGTGGCATAGCCAGCTTGCAGGCTGTTATCGTGCATGGCAATTGCCCTGAGCGTGGCTTGTTTGGCCGCGAGATGCTGTTCCAGCTCGCCGCTCAGTTTGACTTTTAATTCACTCGGCAGATGACGGGCCAGCGCGGCTTTGGCGTTATCCAGTTCAGTCTGTTTTTGCGTCAGCTGGGTTTGCTGCTGTGCCAGTAATTGTGTGGCCCTGTGCTCCTGCCAGCTTTGCCATCCCGCCAGCGATCCGATCACCACTGCACCCGCCGCCCAGCCAGCCACTAAGTTAGGCAAGGTGAGCCAGTTAGATTGTGGTTTCAGACTGTCGCTGTACAGATTGAGCAACGGCTGCTGCAGCTGAACGGCCCAGGCGACACGGGCATCAAAATCAATCAGCTCGGCGGGTGCCCCACTGACTGTCGCGACCGGCACATTGAGCCGCTGCCGCAATGCGTCAGCCAACTGCTCATTATCATCGCTGTCACAGCTGACCAGCACCTGGGCAATAGGTGCATCACGCAGCTGGGCACTCAGGAAGTCAAGGGAGCGCTGCAGTTCAAGCGCCAGCCCGTCTATCTGCAGATTAGCCTGCTCCAGACCCATCAGAGGCTGAGAAAAACCGCGCAGCTGGCGCTGAAAACACATCACCTGCTGTTTGAAAGCGGTCAGGTGCAGACCGGAATGCTGACGGGAATGAAGGAACAGCTGGCTCTGTTTTTCAGCCGTCATCTGACCCAGCACCACTTCATCCACAGTAATCAGTTCAGGCTCACAGCCATTCGCCAGGCACGCCAGCACCAGTTGCTGAACCAGGGAACGCTGCGCCACCAGCACTTGCAGTCTGTCTTTTATTGGCTCTTCAAACCCATCCGCCACCAGATTAGCGGGAGGTTCAGTCACCAGATCTTTGACCAGAAACGGTAAGGCACTGGCCAGTTCATGGCGGGGTAAGGCAGGTTTATCAATGATCAGGCTTTGATATAAGCCATGGCCAAGTACGAAGCGAATTCTGCAGCCGTTTAAATGGTGTGTATTGATCAATTGCGTGATGGAAGACGTCCAGCTTTCACGTGAAGCCACTTCCACACTGTCACTGATCCAGTCATTCCCGTCTTCTGTAAGACAGACGAGTGTCAGTTTCCCTTCGAACACAGCAAAACTGGCCACTTTACTGACAGTTTTCCGACTTAGGAGCTTTTTCATCAGCATGGTAATAACCCGTTTTACTTTTCGTTCGTTTTTAACCCGCGGCTACATTCTTTAAAAACATGCTATTGACTATTATTGTCAATAATTTGACCCATGATACTGACAGGAATTTATGGTGTATAGAGAAAATCCTGTAAAAAATGTAAGGTTTCCACTTAGATAACATTATCTGCGATTTTTGGTACTAATTTGACTCACACTCATCTCCGGGGCAAAAAAGCGCCCCTGCCCGCCATTAATACCCAATTGCTGCAGCACCTGCCACTCCCTGTCATTTTCGACGCCAACAGCAATCACCTCGACACCGGAATTGGCACAGGCGCCCAGCATACTCCGGACAAATAACTGATTTTCCTGCCGCTGATCTATTTCACGAATCAGGCTTCTGTGCAGCTTGATATACTGGACGTTGACATCCTTGATATAGTGGGTGCTGACTATGGTTCTCCCGGCCTGATCCACACCCAGCCGGCAGCCGAGGCCCGTTACCATTTTGAGAAAGGTACGCACAGCATCAATATGGCGTGACAGGTTCCGCTCCGGGACTTCAATACTCAGCCGTTTCAGTACCGGCCTGGGTGTTTGCAGCAGTTCATCCCGGAACCAGCGGATAAACCCTTTATCCAGCAGAGATTCGACACTGACGTTAATCGCAAAATTATCCAGCGTCGGGCCATTTTTGAGCAGATCCAGCGCCTGACTGATGACCTGTTTATCCATACGCACATTGAATCCCACCTGCTCAACCGCAGGCAGAAAACGGGAAGCTTTGATCATCACACCGTTTTCGTCATTGATCCTCGCCAATAATTCACGGTGCAGCGGTATTTTCTCCCCGGAGAGATAGGCGGGCTGCTGATACAGAGCCGGGCCGCCCTGACTCAAGACAGCATCCAGCAGCGTCCGCCAGCGCACACTGCCCCGGGTATCCTCTCCCAGTACATCTTTCTGGAAGGCATACCAGCTGTTCGTGCCCTGTAATTGCGCACTGCGCAGCGCCATGTCAGCCTCATCCATGATGCGGCCACGCCGCTCGCCGCTGGCAAAATAGGTCATACCAATATGGCACCAGTTCTCGCGCTGCAATGGCACGGAAGGTGTCAGCCGCTCCAGCCCTTTCAGCAGCTGATTCACAAACTGATTGACCTCCTTGCTGGGCTGTTGCAGCAGCATGATGGCAAATTCGGCGTCAAAATAGCGAGACAGCACGCTGTCCGGATAGCGCTGGACCATATTCGACAGCACCATGCCGACATCCTGAATCAATTCATCGGCCACAATCTTGCCCTTTGCCAGCAGCAATTCTTCCCAGTCAGCGATACGAATCAAAATAACAGCACCATGGTTATCCTGATCCTGAACCACAGATTGCAGACGGCTGTCGAACAATACCCGATTGGCCGAGCCCGTCAGTTGATCCAGGAAGGTGTGGGTACGAATGAAGGTATCAAAGCGGCTGCGCTCCTGTCTGGCATCTTTCAGCTCAGAGATTAGCTTGTCCAATGCCAGACTTGCCGTTTCCGGCCATTCCAGATCGGCGCCTTTGGCAAAAGCATCCAGCTTACCGGCCAGCAGCATTCTCCCCCGCTCTTCGAGAAGCTCTGAGCCCTGCAACTGCCGCTTAAGCCAGTTTACGCCCCATATCAGGCCGGCAATAATGATCATGATCGCCAGGCTGATAGAAGACATCGCCCCCAGCGAATAGGTTAATTCGGTATAAGGCGGCACTGACTGGATACTGACAGAGTAACCGGGGTTCAGGGTCAGCGGATATTCAGTATGATAAAGAATATTGGGATCATCGATTTTCTGTAATCCCTGAAATTGGTAGACAGAGCCGGTATCGTTGCTGACGTCCAGCGCCACCACGTTACTGGCTTTGAGTAACTTCGGCAGCCAGCGGGCCAGAGACTGTGAACCCTGAGGATCGGCCATTTCCTGGTCGATCGCTTCTACCACGCCGCCCAGATAATGATGCAGATAATCCTGCCCGAGTTGACGAAAACTGACAGCACCGCCAATGAAAATGACAAACATGGCGCAAATGACAATTAGGGTCACGAAAGCAACCAGTCTATTGGTCAGCTTCATCCCTGAGGCTTTTCTCATGCAAGGTCCAACTTTATCTGAAAAACAATTCCAAACCGCCTGGCTCTGTGGTCAACTCTGATACAGACAACAATACAAACCAAAACGCCTGTTTATACTGGAAAATACCATCGGCTCTCAAACACTGCAGTGCTCAGACCGACACTTTCCTTACTTGGCTCACCGCCCAGGCAGCATGCACCCCACAAAGCGGAGAGATATGGACTGGATCACCTGCACCAAAAGTTTTGTCGCCGTGGTTGAGCAGGGCTCACTGGCTCAGGCCGCAAGCGCTCTCAACACCTCAAGTTCAGCCTTGTCCAAGCGGCTGTCATGGTTAGAAAAACAGCTTGGTGTTCAGCTTCTTAAACGCACGACACGTAACCTGACAGTCACAGACGCCGGCAAGGTGTTTTATCGGCGCAGTGTCCATTTACTTGATGACTGGCACCAGATACTGGCTGAAACCACCTCCACCTACGGCGAAGTTCAGGGTGTGCTGCGCATCGGCGCCCCGCTGGCGACAGGCAGCCGGGTACTGGTTCATTATCTGGCCGAGTTTTTACAGACCTATCCCAATATTCAGGTAGAGCTGCACACTGTGACTCCGGGCCAGTTGCCGGATCTCAACCTGGATGTTTTTATCAGCCGCGAACTGACTGATTTTAATTCCACCAGTTATATTGCCACCAAACTCTTTAGTTTTCAGGCTGGCTTCTATGCCTCACCCAGTTACCTGGAAGACAGGCCCGCCATCGAAACCCCGGAGCAACTGGCGCTGCATAACTGCCTGTTATTCGGCAGTCATGGCCATGAGCAAGAGCATGTCTTTGAAAGTAACCGTCGCCTGCGTTTGCGGGGCAATTTTACCACCCAGAACCCGGAAGCCCTGGTCGCCGCTGCGGTAGCTGGAATGGGGTTAATTCTGGTAGGTGAGAATACGGTAAAACGCGAGCTCAGCAATGGTTTGCTGATCCCTGTCTTACCTGATCTGAAACAGCCGTTAAATGCTGCCTACGCCTACTACCCTAAGCTCAACTACAACCATACCAAAACTAAGCTGTTTATTGATTTTATTAAACAAAAAGCCTCACCCGGACACGCACATCAGTCAGCCAATCCCCACTCTCTGTGATCAGCATCGTGCGGTGACTGGGTATCAGGCAATAAAAAAGCAGCGTTGAACGCTGCTTTTTTTAACAACCGTCTGGAAAGGATCAGAACGGAATATCGTCATCAAAATCCATTGGCGGCTCATTGTACTGAGGCTGCGGTTGCTTAGACGCAGGCTGCTGCTGAGGCGCATAGTTTTGCTGTTGCTGTTGCTGTTGAGCCGGTTGCTGAGGTTGTCCCCAACCACCCTGCTGCTGCTGGCCGCCCATTGGCGCGCCCTGACCGCCACCCTGACGGCCACCCAGCATTTGCATCACACCGTTGAAGCCTTGAACAACCACTTCGGTCGTGAAGCGGTCCTGACCGCTTTGATCCTGCCACTTACGGGTTTGCAACTGACCTTCAATGTAAACCTGAGACCCTTTACGCAAGTACTCACCAGCCACTTCAGCCAGCTTGCCGAACAACGCAACACGGTGCCATTCTGTTTTTTCACGCTGTTCACCGGTGGCTTTATCACGCCAGCTTTCAGAAGTCGCGATGGTGATATTTGCGACTGCACCGCCGTTCGGCATATAACGGATTTCAGGATCTTGTCCTAAGTTACCCACCAGGATCACTTTATTTACGCCACGACTGGCCATAGTTCACTCCAGGTTTTCGCTGTTGAGGCTGCCAATCCTGACACCCTTCGCTCATTCAAAGTTTATACTTAATCGCCGAGTTTAACATGGGCTGCCCTCCGAGTCATAGGGCTACGTCATGCTTCCCATGTCTTGATCGGACGCATAAAAGACGATCAAAGCACTGTGTTTTTGTACAGTCAAGTCTTTTAAGCCCCTCAGGGCTATGCAATAATGCCAATCCTATTTATTCAAGCGCTGATGACTGCAACTATGGATAAGATCGAAGTCAGGGGTGCGCGCACCCACAACCTTAAAAACATTAACCTGACTATCCCCCGGGATAAGCTGATTGTTATCACAGGTTTATCAGGTTCCGGTAAGTCTTCTCTGGCATTCGACACCCTGTATGCCGAAGGTCAGCGCCGTTACGTCGAATCACTGTCGGCCTACGCACGCCAGTTTCTGTCGCTGATGGAAAAACCGGACGTCGACCATATTGAAGGCCTGTCGCCTGCCATCTCGATTGAACAAAAATCGACCTCACACAACCCTCGTTCGACGGTCGGTACTATTACCGAAATCTATGACTACCTGCGCTTGCTGTATGCCCGTGTCGGCGAACCACGCTGCCCGACTCACGATGTGCCCCTCGCCGCGCAAACCGTCAGCCAGATGGTCGACAAAGTGCTGACACTGCCGGAAGGCAGCAAGCTGATGCTGCTGGCTCCTATCGTCAAGGAGCGTAAGGGCGAGCACCTGAAAACCTTAGCCAACCTGTCGGCGCAAGGCTATATCCGGGCCCGGATCGACGGTGAAGTCTGCGATCTGTCCGATCCGCCGACGCTGGAATTACACAAAAAGCACACCATAGAAGTGGTGGTGGATCGCTTTAAAGTGCGTAATGATCTTCAGCAGCGGCTGGCTGAATCGTTTGAAACCGCGCTGGATCTGTCAGGCGGCACAGTGGTCGTCAGCGCCATGGATGACGATAACATGGCCGAGCTGATTTTCTCGGCCAACTTCGCCTGCCCGCATTGCGGCTACAGCATGCGTGAGCTGGAACCGCGCCTGTTTTCCTTCAATAACCCGGCCGGTGCCTGCGGCACATGCGACGGACTGGGGGTACAACAGTATTTCGATCCGTCCCGCGTGATTCAGAACAGTGAACTCAGCTTGTCCGGCGGTGCCATCCGGGGCTGGGACAAACGCAATTACTACTACTTTCAGATGCTGACTTCACTGGCTGAACATTACGATTTTGATGTTGAATCACCGTTCAGCAGTCTGCCGAAGAAAGTACAAAACGTATTGCTGCAGGGCTCAGGCACCACAAATATTGAGTTTAAATACATTAATGATCGCGGCGATGTGACAGTTCGCCGTCACCCGTTTGAAGGCATTCTGAATAACATGGAACGCCGCTACCGGGAAACCGAGTCCAATGCTGTACGCGAAGATCTGGTGAAGTATATCTCCACCAAGCCTTGTGCCAGCTGTCACGGTTCGCGTCTGCGTGAAGAAGCACGTCATGTCTTTATCGACAGTACCAACCTGCCGGCCATCAGTGAAATGAGCATCAGCCAGGCGCTGACCTTCTTTTCCGAGCTGACACTGGAAGGACAGCGTGCGCAGATTGCCGATAAAATCCTCAAAGAAATCAATGACAGGCTGACCTTCCTGGTCAATGTGGGCCTCAACTATCTCAACCTGTCCCGCAGTGCAGAAACATTGTCGGGCGGTGAAGCTCAGCGCATCCGCCTGGCCAGCCAGATTGGCGCTGGACTGGTCGGCGTTATGTATGTGCTCGATGAGCCTTCCATCGGCCTCCACCAGCGTGATAACGAACGCCTGCTGAGCACCCTGACCCGGCTGCGCGATCTGGGTAACACCGTACTGGTGGTCGAACACGACGAAGATGCGATCCGCAGTGCGGATTACATCATAGATATCGGCCCGGGCGCCGGTGTTCACGGCGGGCAGATCATCGCCGAAGGCACCATGGAAGATATTCTGAATTCGGAAGATTCCCTGACCGGCCAATACCTGAGCGGCAAAAAACAAATTGAAGTGCCTGTTGAACGTGTTCCTGTCGATCCGGCAAAAACGGTTCAGCTAACAGGCGCCACGGGCAATAACCTGAAAACAGTCGATGTGTCGATTCCGGTTGGTTTGCTGACCTGTGTGACCGGGGTCTCCGGCTCAGGCAAGTCAACCCTGATCAACGATACTTTCTTCAAGATTGCTCACCATAGACTCAATGGGGCCACTACAGGCGAGCCGTCCCCTTATGACGATATTCAGGGGCTGGAGCACTTCGATAAAGTCATCGACATCGATCAGAGCCCGATAGGCCGAACGCCGCGTTCCAACCCGGCGACGTACACAGGCATTTTCACCCCCATCAGGGAGCTGTTCTCGGGCACTCAGGAGTCTCGCTCACGGGGCTATAAACCAGGCCGCTTCAGCTTCAACGTCAAAGGCGGCCGCTGTGAAGCCTGTCAGGGCGATGGGGTGATCAAAGTTGAAATGCACTTCCTGCCCGATGTTTACGTGCCCTGTGATAACTGTAAGGGTAAACGCTACAATCGTGAGACTCTGGAAGTGAAATACAAAGGCCAGTCAATTGATGAAGTGCTGGAAATGACAGTGGAAGATGCGCGGGTATTTTTTGATCCTGTACCAGCCATTGCCCGAAAACTGCAAACCCTGATGGATGTCGGACTATCCTATATCCGCCTGGGACAAGCAGCGACCACGCTGTCTGGCGGTGAAGCACAGCGGGTGAAACTGGCACGCGAGCTGTCCAAACGCGATACAGGTAAAACCCTGTATATTCTCGATGAACCGACAACGGGCTTGCACTTCCATGATATCCAGCAGTTGCTGAGTGTACTGCACCGATTGCGTGATCACGGCAATACCATAGTGGTGATTGAGCATAACCTGGACGTCATTAAAACCGCAGATTGGATCATTGATCTGGGGCCGGAGGGCGGCAGCGGTGGCGGTGAGATCATTGCGACAGGCACACCGGAACAGGTTGCCGAAGTCGCCGGTTCGCATACGGCCCGCTTCCTAAAACCCCTGCTGCCCGCATTAACGGCAAAGCAGCAGGCATAATTACACTCATGCACTCTGTCAGGCTGAATTCAGCCTGACTTTTTGTCTATTTGCCGAGGGACCGGACACCGTGACCGTCATTCAATTAAGGGGCACCAGACTGGCCGCTGCCACCATCAGTAAACCACTGACGCGACCTTTTATTCTGGCGCTGACTTTTCTGTTTCTGCTGTCGATGCATTATTTTCAGCATAATCAGGGAGGATCCGGACTGGAACTACCCTTTAATGTCAGTAGCTGGATTCCCTTCAGCTTTGCCATTGCTATTGGCCTGCTGGAGATCAGCCGACAGAAAGTATTGCGTTATTCACGCCTGACGCTGGTTCTCTTATGTTGCTGCGTCACGCTGTCTGTCCCCATGTTCTTCCCGGAAGCGCGACCAGAAGTCGCCGTCAACCGAATCATTACCCTTTGGGCTGGCTGGTTGTTCTTCGTGGCACTGCAGCAGTTTGCTTTCAGCCAGAAACAGCGTCAGCAAATACTCTGGCTGATCTTAAAAGCGGTCTGGCTGCAAGCCGCGCTGGCCTGGTATCAGTTTCTGTGGATCTCACCGCAAAATAGCATTGGCTATAACACAGATCTCAACCGACCCTACGGTATTTTTCAGCAACCTAACGTGATGGCCAGCTTCCTGGCCACCGGGCTGATCCTCTCAGCTTACCTGCTGGCACGGCAGCCTATGGTTCAGGGCCGCTGGACCCTCTCCCATCTCGGCCTCCAATTAACACCTGTCGCTGTGATCCCCATGCTGTATGTGCTCAGCTCGCGAACCGGCTGGATTGCCAGTGTTGTGGGGATGTTACTTATCCTGCCTTACCTGATGCAGTTTGCAGCCAGAATACAGTGGCGAATGTGGCTGATGATGGTGGTCATGGGATTAAGCGTGACCTGGAACCTGACCAGCAGCCTGAACTGGAGCCCGCAACCGGGCAGAGTGTCGCTGGAAAGTGCCCGCTCAGTCATCTACCCGCAAGCGCTGGACATGTTCCTGCACTCACCGGCCACGGGCGTCGGCTATGGTAATTTTGAACCCGCTTATCTGATGCAGACAGCGCAAGCGCATCAGGCCGATCCTGAAACGCCCCATGGGTTACCCGGGCTGGATCATCCCCATAACGAGTTACTTTTCTGGGCCAGTGAAGGGGGTATTTTACCTGTACTGGCACTGCTGATTGCGGCAGCGGCGGTGCTGGCTAAAATTCGCCGCGCACCGGCCAACACTCAGCTGGCTCTGGTCGCGCTCCTGTTTCCAATAACACTGCATACCCAGCTTGAATACCCCTTTTACCACTCCCTGATCCACTGGATTATTTTTGTGTTTCTGATCTATTGGGTTGATGCCCTGAGTGCGAAATACTTCAAACAAACACTGCGATTTTATAAGCCCTTCAGAATCAGCGCCATGCTTTTGCCTGTTGTCGTCAGCCTCTTTATGGCCACCACCTTATATTCAGGCGCCATGCTGACCCGCTTTGAATCATCCACGCCACCCGATTTAACCGCCCTGGATAAGGTCAATAACACCTGGGCCTGGCGCAACCGGTTTGAATGGGATCTTTATCAGACCCAGTTGAAAATGGGCATTCAGCAGGATAATCCTGCGTTGCTGACAAGCTTTATCCATTGGGCTGACCATAAAGCCAAAGAGCTGCCAAGGCCTATTCTGTATCAGTTTCTGATCAAAGCTCATCAGGCATTGGCAAACACTTATCAAGCTGAACAGGTTCGCGAAGAGGCCCGGTATCTTTTCCCGGGTATGGATTTCAGCGATGAAGCGTTACCTCAGTTTTCCAAGCCAAAAACCGTAACCCCCTCGCCGCAGATAGCACAGGCTGAAGGGCAAGCAGACAAAGACTGAAAACAAGAACTGAAGACTTCCCCAAAAAAAGCGGCTGCCCGGGCAGCCGCATCTTTTCCTTGCTGATAATTATTTCAGCACCTCTTCCAGCGCTTTCAGGCACAGAGCAATATTCTCTTTACGTGCACCGTATCCCATCAGTCCAATGCGCCATGCTTTTCCGGCCAGAGCCCCCAGGCCGGCACCAATTTCCAGGTTATAGTCTTCCAGCAGAGTCTGACGCACTTTCGCATCATCGGCCCCGTCAGGGATAAAAACAGCATTGAGTTGCGGCAAGCGGCTTTTCTCATCCACCACAAAGCGGATCCCCATAGCTTCCAGGCCATCGCGCAGTAACTCGTGCATCTCGGCATGGCGCTGCCACGCATTTTCCAGCCCTTCATGTTGTAAACGAACCAGTGCTTCGTGCAGCGCATACAAGCTATTGACAGGGGCTGTATGGTGATAGCTGCGCTTACCTTCACCACTCCAGTAGGCCAGCACCAGGCTTTGATCCAGAAACCAGCTCTGAACCGGTGTCTTACGTTGCTGAATTTTCTCCACGGCCCGCGGCGAAAAGGTCAGCGGAGACAGGCCCGGTACACAGGACAAACACTTCTGACTGCCTGAGTACACGGCATCCAGTTGCCATTCATCAACCTTCAGCGGCACCCCGCCCAATGAGGTTACCGCATCAACAATGGTCAGGCAGTCATGGTCACGGGCTAAACGGGATAAGGTTTCCGCATCGCTCAGTGCACCGGTTGAGGTTTCCGCATGCACAAAAGCCAGTATTTTCGCATCCGGATGGGCTTTGAGTGCTGTTTCAACGGCTTGCGGATCAACCGGCTCTCCCCATTCATTATCCACCAGCACAGCTTCACCGCCGCAGCGCACAACATTTTCCCGCATCCGCTCGCCAAATACCCCGTTACGGCAGACGATCACCTTCTCGCCCGGCTCAACCAGATTGACAAAACAGGCTTCCATTCCTGCACTGCCCGGCGCAGATACCGCTATAGTAAATGGGTTGGTAGTCTGAAATGCATACTGAAGCAATTGCTTAAGCTCATCCATCATACCAATGAACAGTGGGTCAAGATGACCGACAGTCGGGCGGCTGAGCGCCTGCAACACCTGCGGATAAATGTCCGACGGACCGGGTCCCATCAGTATTCGTTGAGGTGGGTAAAAACTGTGAATTGTCATAAGGCTTCTCCATCTGCACAGACACATAAGTTACTTATAATTCAGTGCATTAGTTATTGTTGGCAACAGTCGCTTTTACAGGGCATTCCTAGCGAGCATAACAGAACCACCCGTACCTGAAACCAGGCAGGCAAATTTATGCAAAGTCAGTAACAATCTTGACACAGAAAAATGCATTCAAGCATTGACAAAGCCCCCCCTCTCATATTCAATAAGGGCAATTTTTGTTCACCCTGAGAAAGCTCATTTTTCAGGTGAAAACGGAAGAGGCGCGTTATCCAGGTATCTATGCGGCGGGGCCCCACCCCAAAGCACCATAGAGAGGGGGAGCAACGCCGAGATACGGTGAGACAGGGGGCTTGCCGTATCGGCTTTGAAGGTTGAATCCTTCTGGCTGTCACCTGCATCATCCAGTGCAGGTGGAGAGCTTCTGGTAGCAGCAGTCTTAGTACGTCTCGCCTAATGGCTCTTCTGACACTCAAGTCGGAAAGATTCCCCAAATTTTGCCCCATGTTTACGCTTTGTTAAGTGGGAGATCACATTGAGCCCTGTAATTTCTTCTTCAGCGTTGAACGCTGAAATCACAGTCGCAAAATTTGGCGGCACTAGTGTGGCTGATTTCGTTGCAATGAGCCGTAGTGCTAAGATAGTTATCAATAATCCGACAACCAAACTGGTGTTGATCAGTGCGTGTTCCGGTGTGACTAATATTTTAGTCGAACTGGCCAACGGCGTGGCCGATGCCGGGCACCGACATAACCTGATGGAGCGCCTTCGCGCCATTCACCACAGCGTGCTGGCGGATTTACAGCAGCCTGAACAGGTTGCGGGTAACATTGATGAACTGCTCGATCAGGTCGCCGAACTTGCCATAAAAGCCGCAGAACATAAATCGGCTGAGCTGACAGATCAACTGGTTGCCAACGGTGAATTGCTGTCTACCCATCTGTTTACGCAAATCATGTGTGAGATGGGTGCTGACGCATTGCGTTACGATATCCGGGAAGTGCTGCGTACTGACAGCCGCTTTGGTAAAGCCAGCCCTGAACAGGAAATGATTCGTCAACTGACAGAGGAAAAGCTATTACCTCTGCTGCAGGATAAGATTATCGTTTCTCAGGGTTTCATCGGTAGTGATGAGCAAGGTCGCACAACAACACTTGGCCGCGGTGGCAGTGATTACAGTGCCGCCCTTATGGCTGAGGCGGTGAGTGCCAGCACATTGGAAATATGGACTGATGTCCCAGGCATGTACACCACAGATCCGCGTATTGCGCCCAAAGCCACGCCAATCAAAGAAATCAGCTTCAGCGAAGCCTCTGAGATGGCCAATTTTGGCGCCAAGATCTTGCATCCATCGACATTGATCCCGGCCGTTCGCCGTCAAATCCCTGTGTTTGTTGGATCGTCCAGGGCACCAGAGCAAGGCGGCACCTGGATCCGTAAATCCGTTACTGAAGCACCGCTGTTCCGTGCGCTGGCACTGCGCTCGAACCAGACCCTGATCACCCTGACCAGCCTGAACATGTTTCATGCTTATGGTTTCCTGGCCGAAGTCTTCCGGATTCTGGCTGAGCATAAGGTCTCTGTTGATCTGATTTCTACCTCTGAAGTCAGCGTGTCTTTGACCATGGATCAGACCGATACAGGCGGCGGCGCACCCACGCTGCCTCCGGGGGCGCATGCCGCGCTCAGTGAGCTGTGTCGCGTTGAGATTGAACAGGATCTGTGCCTGATTTCGCTGATTGGTAACCGCATGAGTCAGACTGCCGGTTCAGTGAGTACCGTGTTCGATTCGCTGGACGAGTACAAGCTGCGTATGATTTGCTACGGTGCCAGCCCGCACAACCTGTGCTTCCTGGTTAAAACCGAACATGCCATGCCTATTGCTCAGAATCTGCACCGTAAGATTTTTGAGTAATTTCACGTCCTGTTCCGGTAAAAAAGGCGCTCATTGAGCGCCTTTTTGTCTTCAGTGAACAGCTATCACAGATTAGGCCCCAGCCATTTCTCCGCTTCGATCTCATCCCAGCCTTTGCGCTCGGCGTAGCTTTCCATCTGGTCACGCTGGATCTGTGCAACGGCAAAATAGCGCGATTCCGGATGTGAGAAGTACCAGCCTGATACGGCCGCTCCCGGCCACATGGCGTAGCTTTCTGTCAGAATCATGCCGGTATTGGCCTCCGCATCCAACAAGGTCCAGATCTCGCCTTTCTCTGTGTGTTCCGGACAAGCCGGATAGCCTGGCGCTGGCCGGATACCCTGGTATTTCTCACGGATCAGATCTTCGTTACTCAGGTTCTCGTCCGGCGCATAGCCCCAGATCTCCTTACGGACAGTCTCATGCATGAATTCCGCAAAGGCTTCAGCAAGACGATCTGCCACCGCTTGAATCATAATCGCGTTGTAATCATCGCCTTTGGCTTTGAACTGATCGGCAATCTCATATTCACCGATTCCGCCGGTTACCGCAAAGGCACCAATCCAGTCAGCTTTACCGCTTTCTTTCGGGGCAATGTAATCCGACAGACAGTAATTCGGCCCTTTGGGTTTCTCTGTCTGCTGGCGCAGTCCGCGTAAGGTTGTCAGTACCTGGGTTCGGGTCTCATCGGTGTAGACTTCGATATCATCACCAATATTATTGGCCGGGAATAAGCCACAGACACCATTGGCCTTTATCATGCCGCTGGCTTCGATCTCATCCAGCAGCTGATTGGCATCATCAAATAGGCGCTGGGCTTCCTGACCCACTACTTCGTGGCGCAAAATGGTGGGATATTTACCACTCAGCGACCAGGTCATAAAGAAGGGCGTCCAGTCGATATAACGACGCAATGTCGCAATGTCAAAATCCTTGAACACGTGGATCCCCGGCTTTTGCGGCGCGGGAGGAGTGTAGCTATTCCAGTCAATCGCCACTTTATTGGCGCGGGCAGCTTCCAGGCTGACAGGAGCACTTCGTGGACGCTTACGGGCGTGTTGCTCCCGCACTACCTCGTATTCCTTGTCAAGGCGCTCAACAAACGCTGGCCGCTGGGCATCCGACAAGAGTGCCGAACATACCCCTACAGCACGCGAGGCGTTTGAGACATAAACGACAGGGGCATGGTAGTTCTGCTCAATTTTGACTGCCGTGTGGGCCTTGGACGTTGTTGCCCCGCCAATCAGCAAAGGAAGATCAAAGCCCTGACGCTCCATTTCTTTGGCGACATGCACCATTTCATCAAGTGAAGGAGTGATCAGCCCGGAGAGGCCGATAATATCGACCTTCTCTTCTTTGGCCACTTTCAGGATCTTGTCGCAAGACACCATGACGCCCAGATCGATGATCTCGTAGTTATTACACTGCAGCACCACTCCGACAATATTTTTACCGATATCGTGCACATCGCCTTTCACCGTGGCGAGCAGTATTTTGCCATTAGTGCGTCCGACTTGCTTCTCAGCATTGATGTAAGGTTCGAGATAAGCGACGGCCTGTTTCATCACCCGAGCTGATTTCACCACCTGAGGCAAGAACATTTTACCTTCACCGAACAGATCACCGACTATGTTCATACCTGCCATCAAAGGCCCTTCAATCACCTCTAACGGTTTTTCCGCGTTCTGACGGGCTTCTTCGGTATCTTCAACAATAAACTCAGTGATCCCTTTGACCAGCGCATGGGACAGGCGTTTATCGACCGGCCAGCCGCGCCATTCAGCGGCTGTTTTATCTTCTACCGCTTCGCCGCTGCCCCGGTACTTATCCGCAAGATCCAGCAAGCGCTCGGTAGAGTCATCCCGGCGATTCAATACAACGTCTTCAACGGCTTCGCGTAACTCGTCTGCCAGGTCATCGTAAATGGCCAGCTGACCGGCATTCACAATGCCCATATCCATGCCATTTTTAAAACAGTGATACAGGAACACGGCATGAATCGCTTCCCGCACAGGATCATTACCACGGAACGAGAAAGACACATTCGAAACACCACCCGACACCATCGCATGTGGCAGAGTGCGCTTGATGTCTCCTACAGCTTCAATGAAATCAACCGCGTAGTTATTGTGCTCATCAATCCCGGTAGCTACTGCGAAAATGTTCGGGTCAAAAATGATATCTTCCGGCGGGTAGCCCACCTCATCAACCAGAATGCGATAGGCATTGGTACAGATCTCTATCTTACGCTCACGGGTATCGGCCTGACCCACTTCATCAAACGCCATCACAATCACGGCTGCGCCATAGCGGCGAATCAGTTTCGCCTGTTCAACAAACCTCTCTTTACCTTCTTTGAGAGATATTGAGTTAACAATTGGCTTACCCTGCACACACTTAAGGCCAGCTTCCAGTATTTCCCACTTGGATGAGTCAATCATAATGGGGACACGGGAGATTTCAGGCTCAGAGGCACACAGGTTCAGAAAGCGCACCATGGCAGCTTCGGCATCCAGCATGCCTTCATCCATATTGATATCGATGATCTGAGCACCGGCTTCCACCTGCTGACGTGCCACTTCCAGCGCTTCGTCATAAAGCTCTTCTTTGATCAACCTACGGAAACGGGCTGAACCTGTCACATTGGTCCGCTCACCGACATTGACAAATAAAGTGTCTTTTTCAATGGTTAGCGGCTCAAGCCCTGATAAACGGCAGGCCACAGGAATCTCAGGCAATGGACGTGGCGCTACATTCTCCGTCACCCGGGCCATTTCACGAATATGCTCTGGCGTGGTGCCACAACAACCGCCCACCAGGTTCAGAAAGCCGGACTCCGCCCATTCTTTGATATGCTCAGCCATTTCTGTCGCTTCAAGGTCATACTCGCCGAATGCGTTTGGCAGACCGGCATTCGGGTGCGCTGATACCGCACACTCAGAAATACGTGATAATTCTTCCACATACTGACGCAGCTCATCCGGACCCAATGCACAGTTAAGGCCAAATGAAATAGGTTTGACGTGTCGCAGAGAATTGTAAAAAGCTTCAGTGGTTTGTCCTGATAAGGTGCGGCCGGAGGCATCGGTGATTGTGCCTGAAATCATAACAGGCAAAGTCACGCCCAGCTCTTCAAAGACCTTATCCACGGCAAACGCACAGGCTTTGGCATTCAGGGTATCAAAAATAGTTTCAATCAGGATGATATCGGACCCGCCAGCTATCAGGGCGCGGGTTGATTCGGAATACGCTGCTACCAATAGATCAAACGACACGTTCCTGAAACCGGGATCGTTCACATCCGGTGATATCGAACAGGTACGGTTAGTCGGACCGAGAACACCAGCTACAAATCGTGGTTTGTCCGGTGTTTTCGCCGTCCACTCATCAGCCGCCTGACGAGCCAGCTTTGCCGCTTCGAAATTAATCTCGGCACTCAGACTCTCCATGTCATAGTCAGCCATGGCAATAGTCGTTGAGTTGAAAGTGTTGGTCTCAAGAATATCAGCGCCGGCTTCAAGATAAGCGGAGTGAATATCCTTGATCAGTTGCGGCTGGGAGAGTACCAGCAGATCGTTATTGCCTTTAAGATCCGAATGCCAATCAGAAAAACGTTCACCACGGTAATCCTCTTCATCCAGCTTGTAGCTCTGGATCATGGTGCCCATGCCCCCATCTATGATGAGGATCTGTTCCTTAAGTCGCTTTTGTAATAAATCCGTACCCTTCGACACTGCTTACTTCCTTACACTTAAACCTATCAGCTGCTAACATCCTATCACAGCCTGATTGGAAATCTAGACGTCCATATATCGTTTGCGAAAACTTATTATCCAAGCGTAAGCCTAAAGTTTTTATGGCTATCAGAGGCCCGAGCATTTATATTTTGTCACAATTTTTGCTTAACACTTTAACAACAGATGAGGATCAAGGATGTCGGTATACAGTACCCTCTGTTTTCTCGCCGCCGCTGCGATGGTTATTGCCTTTATTAACCACAAAATAGGCAAGATGCAAACCACTATCGCCATCACAGCCGGTGCTATTATTTTATCGCTCGGAATTGTGATCGCAGGCCACAACGGCTGGTTTCACCTCGAAGAAATTGCTGCGGAACAGCTGGGTCAGATCGATTTCGAAAGCTTTCTGCTAAAAGGCATTTTAGGCTTCTTACTTTTTGCTGGCGGTTTAGGGATCAAGCTGCCACATCTCGAAGATCAAAAATGGGAAATCACCATTCTGGCTCTGGGGGCCACACTGTTTTCCACATTCTTCATCGGTGGCAGCCTTTGGTGGATATGCCAGATGCTGGGAATCCAGTTAGACCTGATTTACTGCCTGCTGTTCGGCGCATTAATTTCACCGACGGACCCAATAGCCGTGCTGGCGATAGTAAAAAAACTGCACGCGCCGCGCCGCATCTCCACACAAATTGAAGGTGAGTCGCTGTTTAACGATGGATTTGGCCTGGTCATCTTCGTCACTTTGTTTACCATCGCCTTTGGTGATGAAGCACCTACTGTGCTGGGTGTTGGCCATCTTTTCCTGCAGGAAGCCATTGGTGGCATAACCTATGGTTTTGTTCTCGGCCTGCTGTTCCATTATCTGATCAGTTCGACAGACGATCACTCCATGGAACTTCTGCTGACTCTGGGAATCCCAACGGCTGGTTATGCTTTTGCCGATGTTATTCATGTGTCCGGGCCGCTAGCTATGGTGGTCTCCGGTATCATGATAGGCAACTGGACCCGTTATATCGGCTTTTCTAAAGAGAGTGAAGACCATCTGGATCACTTCTGGGAGTTGGTTGATGAATTCCTGAACGGTGTACTCTTCCTGCTGATTGGTATGAGCATGCTGTCTTTCAGCTTCCATGAGGAAGACTGGACACTGATGGTGATAGCTGTGCCGCTGGTGCTACTGGCGCGCTACCTGAGTGTGAAGCTGTCGTATCTTGGCTTTAAACGTTTTCGCCAATACAATCCCGAGTCGGTGAAGATCCTCACTTGGGGTGGCTTGCGCGGTGGTCTTGCTCTGGCGATGGCGATGGCGATCCCTGCCGGTGTTATCGTTATTCCGGAGAAAAATATTGATGTGAAAGAGATAATTCTGGTGATGACCTATTCAGTCGTGGTGTTCTCTATCCTGATCCAGGGCTCTACCATCACACCTATGATCGAAAAAGCCAAAGCCTGGGAAGCGAAAAAAGCGAAAGAGAACAAACAAACCGCTCATGCTCACCAACAACCGGAAACCGATCCCAAATCCTGAATACCCGAATACTGACGATGAAAAAGACCTGCTTTGGCAGGTCTTTTTATTTGTGAGGGCTGCGTCAATCAGTCGTCCTTGGTGAATTGATCTTCCGAGAAGTGATCCAAATCATAAGGCGTTTGCTGATAGACGCAATAGTTCAGCCAGTTGGCAAATAACAAATGGCCATGACTGCGCCAACTCGCAACAGGCGGTTTATCCGGATCATTATCCTGATAGTAATTTACTGGGATTTTGGGCTCCATCCCCTCTCCCAGATCACGCATATATTCATTATGTAATGTATGGGCATCGTATTCAGGATGTCCTGTCACGAAGACATTACGCTTATCTTTGGTGGCGGCTAAATACACTCCTGCCTGATCTGAGGTGGCCAGAATGTCCAGATCAGTGTGCTCCGATAAAAACTCAGGCGAGAAGTCGGCATAGCGCGAGTGGGGAGCCCAAAAGGTATCGTCAAAACCTCTCAGAAGAGGATGATGGGGATTGTGGACCCTATGGGTGTAGATACCTGATAATTTCTCTTTGCGGGTACGCTTAGGTAAATCGTACATCAGCTTAAGCCCAGCCTGAGCGGCCCAGCACACATACATGGTCGAAGTCACGTGCCCTTTCGCCCAGGTCAGAATGGCCTGGATTTCTTCCCAGTACAGCACATCTTCAAACTGCACTAAGCCCAGCGGAGCACCTGTCACAATCAAGCCATCGAAATTTCTGTGCTTCACCATTTCGAATTGCCGGTAGAACGTATCCAAATGCTCCGTTGGCGTATTTTTCGTCGGGCGGTTATCAATCCGCAGTAACTCAACATCAACCTGCAGAGGACTGTTTGATAACAGACGAAGAAACTGAGTTTCAGTTTCAATTTTTTTCGGCATCAGATTAAGCAACAATACCTTCAGCGGGCGAATTTCCTGACTGGCAGCGCGTTTTGCAGACATGACGAAGATATTCTCACTACGAAGAATATCAGTTGCCGGTAACTGATCAGGAATTTTAATGGGCATGTGTTGCTCTCCCTAAGATGTACAGACGTCCAGATACCCAAAAATTATAGAATTTCTACTCACACTGCAAGCTTTACCGCATTAAAAGAATTATAGATAGTTAAGAACATAATGAATAATTCTAATGAAAGCAGCAGGCTAGCGAAAGAGACGCTGAAAATAGCAGATAACAGAAATGAAAAAACCCAGCCGGAGGCTGGGTTTTGAAGGAGGTGCTTAGTAATGTCCTACTCTCACATGGGGAGGCCCCACACTACCATCGGCGCTGCTGCGTTTCACGTCTGAGTTCGGCATGGGATCAGGTGGTTCCACAGCGCTATTGTCACTAAGCAAATTCTGGTGCTAGTACCCAGATTTGAACTGGGGGCCTCACCCTTACCAAGGGTGCGCTCTACCAACTGAGCTATACCAGCAAATTCTTATCTAAACAAAGTCTTACGCTTCAC
>NZ_JAGSOZ010000050.1:0-1117 GCF_019204055.1 Photobacterium sp. WH24
TGATCTGATCCACTAACTCTGGACACTTAGCTAAGCACTGTTCTTCAATTCAAAATTCTCAGGGCTGAGATAGCCAAGCGAACTATGCCTTCTGGTTTTGTTGTAATCAACTTCAATGTATTCAAAAACGGTCTGACGCATGGTTTCCCTGTCCATGATTGGCTCGTACTGAATGGCTTCAACCTTCAGTGAATGGAAAAAGCTTTCCGCACAGGCGTTGTCCCAGCAGCAGGCTTTACGGCTCATGCTTTGAGTAAGTTGATGTTTTTCAATCAGATCTCTATACGCATACGAACAATATTGGCTGCCCCTGTCACTGTGAACTATCACGTTCTTTGGAAAACCGCGGCGGAACAGCGCCATGTTCAGGGCATCGCAAGCAAGTTGGGTGGTCATTCGATTGCTCATCGACCAGCCAACCACGGCACGCGAGTACAAATCAATGATCACAGCCAAATAAAGCCAACCTTCGCTGGTCATCAAATACGTGATATCACCGACCCATTTCTGGTTCGGTCCTGTCGCGTTAAAGTTCTGCTCCAGTAGGTTTGGAGCCACAGGCAGCTGATGATTGCTGTCGGTTGTGACCTTAAATTTACGCGCTGCTTTGGCGACTAAATCCTGCCGTGTCATGCTGTTTATTATGGTTTTCACGTCAGCGCTTTCACCCTTTTCTGCCAGCTCGACCTGGATACGGCGAGCGCCGTAACGCTCTTTGCTCGTATCAAAAACGGCTTTGATTTGTTCATCTCGGCAACGCTGGCTCTTCAGCCGTTTGCTTGGTTCTTTCCCTGATTTACGCCAGGCGTAATACCCACTTCGCGTGACACCAAGCACCAATGCCATGGATTTCAAGCGGAACTGGCGTTGGTGCTCAAGCATGAATTTGAATCGGCTTACTTTTGATTCTTCGCGAAGTAGGTGGCCGCCTTTTTTAGAATGGCTAAATCCTCTGCTTGATCAGCCAGTTGGCGTTTGAGCTTTGCAACTTCAGCGGCCAATTCAGCTTCCCGTTGGCTGGTATTGGACTTTTTCTCAACGGCAGTACGCCAGTTATAGATTTGCGATTCATAAATTTTGAGCTGCCTGGCTGCTTCAGCAACGCCAACACGTTCAG
>NZ_JAGSOZ010000051.1:0-1089 GCF_019204055.1 Photobacterium sp. WH24
CCCGAATTCAACTTCGAAGTGCGACACTCTCCAATATCAAGCAGCCAAAGTCATTTCTTCAAATACAATGGCTGGCTGCTTGAAGCCTAAACACTTTCTTGGACGATAATTTATCCGCGATAAAGCGAATTCAATATCGCTGTCTGTTACCGTTGTTAGGTCGGTTCCTTTCTTCACATATTGCCTTAAAAGACCATTAGCATTCTCATTAGCTCCACGTTCCCAAGAGCTGTAAGGGTGAGCAAAGTACACATCAGCCTCCAACTCCTTTGCGATGGTTTCATGACCGGCAAATTCTCTCCCGTTATCTGCCGTGATGGTATGGACATGTTTCTTATAAGGCATCAGTAGTTCTATTGTGGCTTTGGTAACATCATCTGCTGACTTAGAGGGCACTTTCTTTACCACGTAAAATCGTGTTTTACGCTCTAAAATAGTCACCATAGCTCCAGAGCCGTGCTTGCCTAATACGGTGTCGATTTCCCAATCACCAAATCGCTCCTTACTGTCAACGATGCTTGGCCTATCATCGATCGAAACAGCATTCTTGATCGCTGGCGCTTTCTCTTTTTTACCGCGACGATACCGCTTGTGTCCTTGCCTCAAGTGGCGATATAACTTGCCACCCAAGCGCTTATCCTGCGCAACAAATCGGTAGATCCACTCATGGCTGACAGCGGCACCGATTTTCGTTAATACACTGGAAATCTGCTCTGGACTCCAATCCGCTTCTAAAAGGAGGCGGATAAAATCAACACGCTCCTGAGGTATTCGGTATTTACGCGCTGATGTGCGTTTTTTGATTGCTAACGCCTGGGCTTCGTTTGGGCAATACTGACTGCCTTTGCGGCCGCGTTTAAGCTCCCGATATACCGTAGAGCGATGGCACTGAACTGTTTTAGCTATTTCAGAAACCGAAATTCCCCGTTCCAAAAGAGCAGAAATCTGGTATCTTCTGCCCTCGGTCAACTGCTGATAATTCATGGTAGTACTGCTTGTTTCTTTGGCGAGAAGAGCGTACCACTTTTAGCAGTTGGCTTCCTCTTCTACACCTTCCCATGAATGTCGCACTTATTATCTGAAATCGGG
>NZ_JAGSOZ010000052.1:0-978 GCF_019204055.1 Photobacterium sp. WH24
GCTGGATAATCCTTCATATTACTTATCAGCGATTGATATGTTTCCGAATCACGTTGGATAATCGACTGATCTTTTGCATCATCTTTTGCCACAGGCAGCCCGTTGATCTGGCGCATCCACTCCATATCAATAAATCGCGTTTCAAACTTAGCAATTGAATAGGAATCGAGTGTGACTTTATGAAGGAAGGCAGCCCCTGTCTCCTGACTAAACGGTGAACTCAAGCATTCAGCATCCGGAGACCAGTCCATCCGGCTGACTGTACCGCTGGGAACTTCACAAGGGGCACCAAAATCCCCCATGTCAAAACTGCCGCCTTCAACAAACACCAAATTCTCGATGGCACGTACCACCACGTCGGCGGCGTTTTGTTTTTGTTCCTGGGTAGCCTCAGGGTAACGCTTTTCGATATTAGTAACTATGGTATCAAGCTGCTGTTGAGAGACGGTTTCGCTGGTGATTTTGATGGGGGAATTGTTGTCATTGCAGGCCGCTAATAATGGCAGCGTACATGCAAGTCCTAGCCTGTAAAATTTCATACTGAAATCCTTTGTTTTTAGTGCCTTAGTCTACCGAAATGCCTAAAGCAAAAACACTGGAAAGCATAGCCAATGTTCAATTGAACCCGTATTTATTGAACCAAGTGCGCAATGAAATGAATTTGGTGATTTTGATTGAAAATTGGTCATCAATCTCAGGGCGATTTATATGCTGCGTTGTAGCCTGAAGAGCGCAGTGAATAGAAAATGGAAAAATTGAATCCGGCACAGAGTGGTGGTTAAGAGTTGTATAACGAAAATTCGTAAAGAAGTTGCTAAGAAATTAGAAAATTTTCCAAAAAGTTGGCAATAAAAATGAGTTAAAAATTCACAAAAAGTTGTAAGCTACTGTTTTTAAATGAAATTAAAAGTTGGCACGGTGGTTGCTTTGTATTAATCATCGCAAAGAGCAGCGTTATGCTCTACTTATCGAAATGAC
>NZ_JAGSOZ010000053.1:0-953 GCF_019204055.1 Photobacterium sp. WH24
CCGAACAGCTTGAACAGCTCACCGGCCGGGGCCGATTCACCGAAGCTGGTCATGCCGATGATGCGGCCGTCAAAGCCCACGTACTTGTACCAGAAGTCGGCAATACCGGCTTCGATAGCGATACGGGCGGTCACATCCGATGGCAGTACAGACTCGCGGTAAGCGGCGTCTTGCTTGTCGAACGCATCGGTTGATGGCATAGACACCACGCGCACCTGCTTGCCTTCGGCGCTCAGCTCGGCCGCTGCGTTCACCGCCAGCTCTACTTCAGAGCCGGTGGCAATCAAAATCAGCTCAGGCTTGCCGGCGCAGTCTTTCAGGATGTAACCACCCTTCGCGATATCCGCAACCTGCGCGTCGTTACGCTCCTGCTGAGCCAGATTCTGACGCGAGAAGATCAGCGCTGACGGCGCGTCTTTACGCTCGATGGCCAGTTTCCAGGCCACGGCAGATTCAACCTGGTCACACGGACGCCAGGTGCTCATGTTCGGGGTCAGGCGCAGCGAAGCGATTTGCTCCACCGGCTGGTGCGTCGGGCCGTCTTCACCCAGACCAATCGAGTCGTGGGTATAGACCTGAATGTTCTGCACGCCCATCAGCGCGGCCATGCGCATGGCGTTACGGGCATATTCCATGAACATCAGGAAGGTCGCGCCGTAAGGCACGAAACCGCCGTGCAGGGCGATACCGTTGATGATGGCCGTCATGCCGAATTCACGCACACCGTAGTGGATGTAGTTACCGGATGCGTCATCTGCGGTCAGCGACTTGGAACCGGACCACATGGTCAGGTTGGAAGGTGCCAGATCTGCCGAGCCGCCCATGAATTCAGGCAGGATTTTGCCGAAGGCTTCCAGCGCGTTCTGAGAAGCTTTACGGGAAGCGATGTTGGCCGGGTTGGCCTGCAGATCGGCAATGATCTGGCTGGTTGCTTTTTCCCACTGTGCCGGCAG
>NZ_JAGSOZ010000054.1:0-950 GCF_019204055.1 Photobacterium sp. WH24
ATGCGCCTGATTAACGGGCTACCTGTGGCAAAGGATAATTCGCGTGATGGGTCGATTGTTCAGCGGGATTCTGAACGATACAAACTGCTAATAACCACAAGAAAAAACTATCCAGCCAGTACCAAAGCATGGCAGGAAGCCAAAGATTACTGTCAATGGTTAGGGCAGGTCAGCGCATTGCCCTTCGACTTGCCCACAGAAGCACAGTGGGAATATGCTGCCCGAAGTCGAGGCCAACATTACTATTTTGCCACTAATAATGGTTACCGTCAGCTAAGCGGGGGGATCTATTTCGATCCTGAGACAGAGTATTATATTGAGTACACTGAAAATGATGCCAATGCGTCAACCGATATTGAGGTCGTCGACAAATTTTTTCCGAACCCTTTAGGGGTTTATGGCATGACAAATCAGGTCAGTGAATGGGTGAATGACTGGTACTCCCCCGACTATTATCAGATTTCTCCGGAACTCAACCCCAAAGGCCCTGCATCCGGCACACAGAAGGTTCAGCGCGATGCGTTAGGAACAACAATGACGTTCGCCCGTATTTATAGAGATCCGGTCGAAAAAGCCTATTACTCAGGTGTCAGCTTTCGCTGTGCTCTTCAACAGACAGCCCCGGTACATAAATCGTCCTGAGATTGATGATTGATTTTCAATCAAAATCACCAAATTCATTTCATTGCGCACTTGGTTCAAGAAATACGGGTTCAATTGAACATTGGCTATGCTTTGCAGTGTTTTTGCTTTAGGCACTTCAGTAGACTAAGGCACTAAAAATAAAGGATGCCCGCATGAAATTTTACAGGCTAGGACTTGCATGTACGCTGCCATTATTAGCGGCCTGCAATGACAACAATTCTCCCATTAAAATCTCCAGTGAAACCGTCTCTCAACAACAACTTGATACCATAGTTACTAATATCGAAAAGCGTTACCCTGAGGCG
>NZ_JAGSOZ010000055.1:0-940 GCF_019204055.1 Photobacterium sp. WH24
GACTGCCCAGGACACGCCGACTACGTGAAAAACATGATCACCGGTGCTGCTCAGATGGACGGTGGTATCCTGGTTGTTGCTGCGACTGATGGCCCAATGCCACAGACGCGTGAGCACATCCTGCTGGGTCGTCAGGTTGGTATCCCTTACATCATCGTGTTCATGAACAAGTGTGACATGGTTGATGACGAAGAGCTGCTGGAGCTGGTTGAGATGGAAGTGCGTGAACTTCTGTCTGAGTACGACTTCCCAGGCGACGATTGCCCAGTAATCATGGGTTCTGCTCTGGGCGCGCTGAATGGCGAAGCTCAGTGGGAAGAGAAAATTGTTGAGCTGGCTGAAGCGCTGGACAACTACATCCCAGAGCCAGAGCGTGCTATCGACAAGCCGTTCATCCTGCCAATCGAAGATGTATTCTCAATCCAGGGCCGTGGTACTGTAGTAACAGGTCGTGTTGAGCAAGGTATCGTTCGCGTAGGTGACGAAGTTGCTATCGTAGGTATCAAAGACACCATCACTACAACTTGTACTGGTGTTGAGATGTTCCGTAAGCTTCTGGACGAAGGCCGTGCTGGTGAGAACGTTGGTGTTCTGCTGCGTGGTACTAAGCGTGACGAAGTTGAGCGTGGTCAAGTACTGGCTAAGCCTGGTTCAATCACTCCACACACGACTTTCGAGTCTGAAGTATACGTTCTGTCTAAAGATGAAGGCGGCCGTCATACTCCATTCTTCAAAGGCTACCGTCCACAGTTCTACTTCCGTACAACTGACGTGACCGGTACTATCGAACTGCCAGAAGGCGTTGAGATGGTAATGCCAGGTGACAACATCAAGATGGTTGTTACTCTGATCGCACCTATCGCAATGGACGAAGGTCTGCGCTTCGCAATCCGTGAAGGTGGCCGTACCGTTGGTGCTGGTGTTGTTGCTAAGATCGTTG
>NZ_JAGSOZ010000056.1:0-881 GCF_019204055.1 Photobacterium sp. WH24
CTTGTTTCTAATCGAAGCATGTTAAGAGCCATGTGACGCACACCAGCCAGGAGTTCGGCGGCATTGCCACGATAGATTTGGCAAGCATCTTCATTCATCGTGACATCAAGCACCCAGTGCAACCGATTTTCGATTTCCCAGTGACCTCGGACTGCATCGGCAAAACGTTCGGGGGTGAGCACCGCAGAGCTAATGTAGTAGCGATACTCCAGCGACTCTTTCCCTGCTGAGTCAATACGATAGCCAATAGCAACACCGACGCTTTGAAGCCCTTTCCAATCAGGGAAATCTGTCGTCAACTCCTGCGCTGACATGACGTGGTATTCGCGCGCTTCAATACGCCCATGTCCGCGCTCGATGTCACACGCTGGGCTTTTTCCGAGCAATGGCGCCAATGCTTTTTGTACCGCTTTAGCCAGACTTTTTTGGTTGCCTTTGACTGCTAATAGGTAATCGCCACCTTGCTCAACTATCTGCTTGGCGATATCGGTTTGACAGCCCATCGCATCGATAGAGACAAGACAACCTTTGATATCTAACAGCTTGATCAGCTCAGGGATGGCGGTGATTTCATTGGACTTATCTTGGGTTTTAACTTGTCCCATGACAACGCCGTTGGCTGTCGCAAAAGCACTGACCATGTGGAGCGTTGATTGCCGATCTTCTCGGTTGTAGGAGCTGCGTAACACCTTGCCGTCAATAGCAATAAGTTCGCCATTCGAATGGACGTTGGCTGCCTGCATCCATTTTAAAAAGCAGTCTTGAAACTGGTCAGGTTCAATGGAAGAAACAACCCTGGCAATAGTGTCATGAACAGGGATGCCCTGGCGAAAAAGTCCTTTGTCCTGTAGCCAATCGAGGTGAGCTTCGCCAAAGTCTTC
>NZ_JAGSOZ010000057.1:0-849 GCF_019204055.1 Photobacterium sp. WH24
TAACACTGATGTCGACCAGAAACCATATACTGTCAGATGCGGCCTTTGGCCCTGTAACCAACAGTGAAATTTCTTACGCACAACAGCTTATCGGCTCGGCGCCAGAAAATTCGCTCACGTTATTTGACCGGGGGTTTATGTCAGCAGAGCTGTTTCTAAGCTGGCAGGGAACCGGCCAAAACACGCACTGGCTAACCCCCATAAAGTCCAAATGCAGGTATGAAATTATCGAGTCTTATAGCGATTATGACCATCTGATTGAAATGCCCATCTCCCCTCAGGCACAAGAGCAGGCGCCTCATTTAGGGCAGACATGGCGTGCTCGACTGGTGCTTATCCCATCACCAAAAGGTGAAATTAAAGGATTCATCACTTCTTGCTTGTGTCCAAAGCAGTATGCACTCAAAGAGCTCGTTGAAGTCTATTGGCAGCGTTGGGAAATTGAACGTGGTTACGGTGAGTTAAAACAGTATCAATTACAGAACAAACCGCTTTTGAGAAGTTTAAAAAGCGAAGGTATCTATCAGGAGCTTTGGGGAATTCTGATTTCTTACAATATCGTACGTTTAGAAATGGCCGAGATGGCCAGAGAACATAGCGTAGAACCGTTAAGAATAAGCTTCATCAATGCATTGTATTTAATACAAGATGAATTTGTTTGGGCGGATGGTCGAACACCTGGCACGATACCGAAAAACTTGAAAATATTGAGGGAAAACGGGAAAAGATTGATCCTGCCCAACAAGCGGAAAAGAAAGCCCTACCCCAGAGCAGTACTCAAGAAAACAGCAAAATATCCGGTACGGAAGAGGGATAAGAACGCCACTCGCTCTTAAGCGAGTGGCGTTA
>NZ_JAGSOZ010000058.1:0-836 GCF_019204055.1 Photobacterium sp. WH24
TCTTTCTGCGCACGCAGATACAGCTCTTCATGATTGGTTTCATCATCCAGGCTGATCTCGTTGTACCCTTCTCCTTTGTGCGTTTTAGAACGCAAGGTGGTGCGGGTTTTCTTCAGCGGCAAATCATAAGGCGGAAGATGCAGACCGTTATAAACCGACCCTGTGACTAAAGGTTGATCCGGATCGCCTTCCAGAAAGCTGACGACCACTTCGTGCCCGATACGCGGCAGGAAAACCGCGCCCCAGTTCGGACCGGCCAGGCTCTGGCTGACACGTACCCAGCAGCTTGAGTGTTCATCCGACGCACCCAATCTGTCCCAATGGAACTGAATCTTGATGCGGCCCAGATTGTCGGTATAGATTTCTTCATTCGCCGGACCGACCACCACAGCGGTTTGCGGGCCTTCCACAACAGGTGCCGGCAAGGCCGATGCCCGGTAAGTCATATCGGCCGGGAATGCGATCACTTTGTTGTGATAGGTGGTGGGTTCATCCCCGGCTTCTTCTGCGTGAGCCTGCGGATCGCTCCCTTCGTGCTTCACTTCCAGCAGTATGAAATCACGGTTCAGAGACTGGCGCGGATGGCGTTCCATCAGGAAGCTGTAACCGGGGATCAACCGCATGACACAGGTTGTCGCTTTCAGCTCAGTACCGGATACCTTATGGGCTGACAAACGGAAATCAGACTGTAACTTACCCTGAGGTTGCTGGCCGTAACGTCCCGGATAACGATACACGGCCAGATCGGTATAGACCTCGGCTTCATCCGATTCCGGCACGTCCGCCATCAGACGGGTTTTAGGCGTTAGGTAGTTATAGTCGTTTTGTGAAACCGC
>NZ_JAGSOZ010000059.1:0-782 GCF_019204055.1 Photobacterium sp. WH24
TAAAATTTAAGGGAAAGTGATTATGCCAACTCCAGCTTATATGTCTATTCATGGTGAAACTCAGGGCCACATTACTAAAGATGCTTACACGGCAGATTCTGTTGGTAACACTTGGCAGGAAGCGCACGTTGACGAATTCCTGGTTCAGGAACTGGACCATGTTCTGACTGTTCCTCGTGACCCACAAAGCGGTCAGCCAACAGGTCAGCGTGTTCACCGTCCAATTATCGTGACTAAGCAGCAAGACCGTACTTCGCCATTGCTGTTCAACGCATTGGTCAGCGGTGAGAAGCTGCCAGAAGCTTACATCAACTTCTACCGCACTTCGACTCAAGGCAAGCAAGAGCATTACTACACCATCAAACTGATTGATGCACTGCTGGTTGATATGCAAACCCGTATGGCGCACTGCCAGGATGCAGCTACTTCTGACCGTGTGGTTGAAGAAGTACTGAAACTGACTTACCGCGCCATTGAAGTAACCCACGAAGTCTGTGGTACTGCAGGTAACGACGACTGGCGTACGCCGCGCGAAGCGTAATAACGCCGATTCATGGGGGCCGGTTCCGGCCCCTTTTGTCATAGTTGTATCAGGTAAAAGTAATGAGTAATCCGGTTCAATTTTCCTTCTCTATCGAAGAAACAGAACACGAATTCCGTGTTGAAGAATTTAAGATCACCGAGCGTCTGTTTCAACCTTTTGAAATTAACGTCACATTGCTTTCACGTGATGCAGATATTGCTTTTGAGGACGTTATCCGTAAGGCAGGGGTGCTGCAACT